>JBLHNX010000152.1:0-6721 GCA_047622125.1 Paracoccaceae bacterium
GGCGCAACGGCCCGTGCATTTGCATCCTACCCTGCGATGGCGGTCTTTCCCAATCCCGCGATCGGCATGATCGAAGCGTGGGGCGAAGTCACAGAACGGTCGTTCAGCCGCATGGTTGCTAAGCCCGATTGGGGCATCAGCACCCTCACTTGCGAGGATGGCAAGGACCATCTGGTCAGCATTAACACCGTCGTCAAACGCCCGTTCGGCGATCTGATCCATTTCGCAGTGCCCGGCCGCAAGGCACGCAGCCGCCGCGTTTTGCTGGTTGCACCGATGTCAGGCCACTATGCGACTTTATTACGCAAAACCGTGAAATCCCTGCTGGTGGATTGCGAAGTTTACATCACCGACTGGCACAACGCCCGCGACATCCCCGTCAGCGAAGGCAAGTTCGACGTCGAAGACTACACCCTCTACCTTGTTGAATTTATGAAGGCTTTGGGCAACGATATTCACGTCATCGCTGTTTGCCAACCTGTGCCACTGACCCTTGCCGCTACAGCCTATTTGGCCGAGGAAGACCCAAGTGCGCAGCCTGCATCCCTCACCCTGATCGGCGGTCCTGTCGACCCCGAGGCGAACCATACCGAAGTCACTGATTTTGGCCGGTCCGTCACTATGGGCCAGTTGGAAGAGACCGCGATCCAGCGGGTTGGTTTCAAATATGCAGGCGTTGGCCGCAAGGTTTATCCCGGTCTTTTGCAACTTGCCTCGTTCATCTCGATGAATGGTGAAACCCACGCGGATGCCTTCAAAGACCAGATCATGCGCGTCGCCAAGGGCGAAGGCGGAGAGCATGACAAGCACAACACATTCTACGACGAATATCTCTCAGTGATGGACATGCCTGCCGAATTCTATCTGTCCACGGTCGAGCGTATCTTCAAAGGCCGCGATATTGCCCGCAATGATTTCTGGGTGGAAGGCAAAAAGGTCGATTTCGGCAAAATCACAACCGTTGCTGTCAAGATCGTCGAGGGCGAAGAAGACGATATCTCGGCGCCCGGGCAGTGTCTGGCCGCTTTGGATCTTCTGACAAGCCTGCCTGACGACAAGAAGGCCGCGCACCTTGAACCGGGTGCGGGCCACTATGGTATCTTTGCCGGGAGCAGCTGGCGTAATAATATCCGCCCGCTGGTATTGGACTTTATTGACGCCAACAGCGGCGATCCAAGCCGCAAGATGCGCAAAGCCAAACATGTCGACCTACCTCGCGACGCGGGGCTGGCAAACGTCGAAGTTTAATCGGATCGGGGCGCTACGGCGCCCCTTTTCACGCGCGGCGCAGGGCGAATCCCGCTTTGATAGTCCAGACTTTCGACCAGCCATCGGACAATTGCGCAAGGAAACCCGCGATATTGTCCGCCTCGTCCAGCACAACACATAACCCGCCCGGTTTCACGGCCCCTGCTAGGCGCGCGAACCCAGCGTTGCGCGGCGCTGCGTCAAGGATCATGTGCAGCGTGCGGTCGAACAAAACGCAATCAAAGTCGCCGTCTGGATCATAGGCTTCGACCCCCGCCACATGAACGGCAATGTCCAACTTTTTGGCCGCGGCAATGTCGCGCAACTGTTCAATGCCAACGGTGGAAATGTCTATCCCGACCACGCTATGGCCCTGCTGCGCAAGCCAGACCGCGTCACGCCCTTGGCCGCAGCCGACATCCAAAACACGCGCATTCGGCGGCAAATGCCCCGTCAGGAAATCTGTCAATGCTTTGGTCGGCGGCCCAAGCGCGTCTGGCCCTTCCGCATAGTATTTATCATATTTCACACTCATCGCAGCACCAAAGGTTGTTTCATCCAATCGCGAATGGCGGACGTGACAGCACTCGGCTGATCCAGAACCGGCAAATGTCCTGCTCCTTCAATCACGCGAAGCTGCGCAAATTCAATCAGCTGCGCCATGAATTCATGGCGTTTTGGCGGTGTCAAATGGTCTTCGGCCCCACAAAGGATCAATACTGGCTGGCGGATTTTGCGCAGGGTCATTTGATGATCACGGCGGCGTTGCAGGGCACGTGTCTGACGCACGAACACCTCGGCGCCCAAATCGGCGGCCATATCCAACATCAACGCCTGCTGGGCCATGCGGTCCGGCCCTTGGCGCAACACGTGCGGCAGCATTTGATCGCGGATCATCTCGAGCATGCGACCGGCCCGCGCACCGACAATCTGGGGTTCACGGGCGGCGGCCTCTTGTGGGGTTTCGGCCAGCGGCGACGTGTCCATCAGGGCCAATCGCGTTACCCGTTCAGGGGCACGGCGCACGATTTCGAGCGCAACGATCCCGCCCATCGACAACCCTGCCAACGCAAATTTCGCAGGCGCAAGCGACAGAATCTGGCTCGCGATCTCTTCGATCCGTTCACCACCCGTGATCGGTGCGGTCATCACTGCCATATCGGTAGAAAGTGCGAAAATCTGCGGGGCAAAGATGCGCGCGTCGCACATCATGCCCGGTAACAAGACCAGTGGTTCGTTCATTACAATCCTCGCCAGCTGGTCCCCGAATTGGAACGCCGATTGGGGTAATTGATGCCCGTTCATGGCTGGTTGACGCAACCTAAATCTGCGCCACATCATGCAGGAATGACGTTGCCTGGATTGCCGGTCAGTGCGGGATCGAAAGCACAGCGGCCACCTTGGCCCGACCTGCTAAAATCAGGCTCGCGAAACCTTGCGTCGCGGCGCGCGCTGGATTATCCCGCCCCTCTTTGATTGAGGGGATGCGTAATGGGCAGCGACAGGCTTGGCATAGACTTTGGCACATCCAACACGGCCGCGGCTGTGATGGTGGGCGCTAAGCCCTATATCATCCCGCTTGAGGCTGGGGCCGAAACCCTGCCAACGGCGGTATTTCTTGATTTCAGCCAACGCCAGACGCTTTACGGGAGTGCGGCTATTTCCGCCCTGATTGACGGCCGCGAGGGGCGTTTCATGCGCGCGCTCAAGTCGGTGCTTGGCACCCCCCTGATGCATGAAAAGCGGCAATTCATGCAAGAACGCCTGACATTGGTCGAGATCACCGCGCGGTTTCTGGCACGTGTCAAATCACAAGCCGAAACACATTGCGGTCGGACCTTTCCACGCGCGCTATCAGGGCGACCCGTGCAATTTCATTCGGCCAACCCCAACCGCAACGCCCGCGCTTTGGATGATCTGCGCGCCTGCTATCTTGCTGCGGGGTTCGAGGACGTGGCGTTTCTGCCTGAACCCGAAGCTGCGGCGCTGGCATCTGGCCCCTTGTCGGGCGGTGTCGGGCTGATTGTCGATATCGGTGGCGGTACGTCCGATTTCACGGTGTTCGAACAGGTGGGCGGGAAAACAAAGATCATCGCCAGTCACGGCGTGCGCATCGGCGGCACAGATTTCGACAAAGCGTTAAGCCTTGCGCATGTCATGCCCCTGTTTGGCAAGGGCAGCCTGATCCGTGCCGAAATCGGCCCGAAAACCCACCCTGCTCCCGCCAAGATTTTCAACGAACTTGCTACATGGGAAAAGATTCCGTTCCTTTATTCCGGCGAGGCCACGCGCGATGTCGCCCGTATGGCCAAGCTGGCGCAGGAACCGGAAAAGCTGGCCCGCCTACTCGAGGTTCTGGATATGCACTTGGGTCATGATGTGGCCTTTGCGGTGGAACGCGGCAAGATCGGCGCGAACCGTGATGGTGGCGTTGGGCGGGTCGATTTGTCGGTCGTGCAACGTGGCCTTGGCGCGATGATTGCGCCGGTGGATTTGCAGGCTGGTTTGGGCGGGTTTGCCGCCGATATTCGCGCCGCCGCCGCGACGACGCTGGCAATGGCCGATTGCCCGCCTGATGCCATATCGCGCGTGGTTCTGGTCGGCGGATCAAGCCTGCTGCACGTGGTCTCGGACGCTGTTGCGACACTTTTGCCGAACGCCGAAATGGCCTATGGCAATGCCTTTACAGCGATCGTGGACGGGCTGGCGATTGCGGCAGCAGATTAGGCGCGGCCCAGCACCTTGGTGACGGTTTGTGTGATCAGATCAAGGCAGGCCTCATCGGAAAAGCGGTGATCCGCGCCATCCACAAGAGTCAGGTGCATGTCTGGCCCGGTGGCATGATCAAGCAAGCGCAATGCCACGGCTGTTTCCACATCCGCGTCCGCCGTGCCTTGCAAGAACCGCACAGGAAACGGCAGGTTCAACGGCGCGCGTAACACAAGATTTTCGCGTCCGTCCTCGATCAGGCGGCGCGTGATAATATAGGGATCACCATAATCAGATGGCAGCGCGACCTGCCCGTCAACGTCCAGTGCAGCGCGTTGGGGCGTGTCAAACCCCGCCCACATGCTGTCTTCGGTAAAATCCGGCGCGGCAGCAATTGTCACAAGACCCGCGACCTTGTCCGGCATTGCGCGGGCCACAAGCAGGGAAATCCATCCGCCCATGCTTGAGCCGACCAACACAACGGGGCCGTTGATCAGGGTCAAGGCCGCGCAGGCATCCTGAAACCAGTCGCCAATCGCGCCGTCGCTAAATTTGCCGCTGCTTTCGCCGTGCCCCGAGTAGTCAAAACGCAAGAACGCGCGGCCCGTTCTGACCGCCCAGTCTTGCAGATGCACCGCCTTGGTGCCCGCCATGTCAGATTTAAATCCGCCTAAGAATACCACGGCGGGGCCATTGCCCGGCGTCAAATGATAGGCGATGCGTCGTCCCTGAGGCGTGTCGATAAACTGCATGATTTCAATCCGTTGCGATGTATTTTGGCAATTCTATCGCAGCCCTCCGAAAAGGTCACGTGGTCGATTTGCTCGCGCAAATCGTGACGACCTCTGCGCAGAGGTCGTGGCCTGCGCGCAATAGATAGGAAACGCGGTAACAGCCCAAGCTTGACACCCCATTTCCCAGTCGCCATTTAGGGCACACATATAACCCGCAACCGGGCGTTTCGTAGGCGCCAAAACGACGAGGAGCCGGCCCATGGCCCAGATTTCCCTTACATTTCCCGACGGCAATTCACGCGATTTTGACGCAGGCGTTACACCCGGCGAGGTGGCCAACGCTATTGCCACATCGCTTGGTAAAAAGGCGATCAGTGCGACAGTCAACGGCGCGCACTGGGACCTTCAGTGGCCCATTACAGCGGATGCCAGCATCGCCATCAACACCATGAAGGACGAGGCGCCCGCGCTGGAATTAGTGCGCCACGACCTTGCCCATATCATGGCCCGCGCCGTGCAAGAAATCTGGCCCGACGTGCAGGTCACAATCGGCCCCGTGATTGCACACGGCTGGTATTACGACTTTGATCGCGCCGAACCATTCACGCCCGAAGACCTTGGCGCAATTGAGAAAAAGATGCGCGAGATCATCAACAAGCGTGACGCCGTACGTACCGAAATCTGGGATCGCGCGCGCGCGGTTAAGCATTATCAGGACAGCGGCGAACCCTATAAGGTTGAACTGATTGATAGCATTCCAGGTGACGAACCGCTGCGCATGTATTGGCATGGCGATTGGCAGGACCTTTGCCGTGGCCCGCATTTGCAAAACACAGGACAAGTGCCCGCGGATTCGTTCAAGCTGATGTCGGTGGCCGGTGCCTATTGGCGCGGTGACAGTGATCGCGCGATGCTGCAACGGATTTACGGCGTGGCGTTTCTGAACAAGGAAGGCCTCAAGGCGCATTTGCATATGCTGGAACAAGCCGCTCTGCGCGATCACCGCAAGCTGGGCCGAGAGATGAACCTGTTTCATATGCAAGAAGAAGCACCGGGGCAGATTTTCTGGCACCCGAACGGCTGGCGGATCTACACGACCTTGCAAGACTACATGCGCCGGATGCAAAGCCGTGATGGCTATGTCGAGGTGAACACGCCGCAGGTAGTGAGCCGAAAGCTCTGGGAACAATCGGGGCACTGGGACAACTACCAAGAACATATGTTCGTCGTCGAAGTCGACGAGGAACACGCGCGCGAAAAGACGGTCAATGCCCTCAAGCCGATGAATTGCCCATGCCACGTGCAGATTTTCAATCAAGGTTTGAAATCCTATCGCGACCTGCCCCTGCGCATGGCCGAATTTGGATCATGTAATCGCTATGAACCCTCGGGTGCGCTGCATGGCATCATGCGCGTGCGCGGCTTTACGCAAGACGATGCACATATCTTTTGCACCGAGGACCAGATCGAGGAAGAAGCCAAAAAGTTCATTCGCTTTCTGGCCAAAATCTATTCCGACCTTGGGTTCGACAATTGGCGGATCAAACTGTCGACGCGCCCTGAAAAGCGGATCGGGACAGAAGAAAGCTGGGACTTTGCCGAAGGCGCGCTTGCGGCGGCGGTCAAAGCTGGCGGCCATGACTTTGAAATTTTCGAAGGCGAAGGCGCGTTTTATGGCCCCAAGCTGGAATTCGTGCTGACCGATGCGATCGGACGCGACTGGCAATGCGGCACGCTTCAGGTTGACCCAAACCTGCCCGAGCGCCTGAACGCCAGTTACATCGGCGAGGACGGCGGCAAACACCGCCCCATCATGCTGCACCGCGCAACGCTGGGCAGCTTCGAGCGCTTCATCGGCATCTTGATCGAAGAACACGCGGGCAAGCTGCCGTTCTGGATCGCGCCGCGTCAGGTGGTTGTGACGACCATCGTGTCGGACGCGGATGACTACGCCCATGAAATCGTCGCGGCCCTACAAGCCGTCGGTGTGCGCGCCGAGGCCGATACCCGCAACGAAAAAATCAACTACA
>JBLHNX010000153.1:0-6702 GCA_047622125.1 Paracoccaceae bacterium
CCCCGCCACAGGCGAGGTGCAGGCCAAAGTACCGCTCGCCAACAGCGACGAAATGGACAAGGCCGTGGCGATCGCGGTCGCTGCGCAGCCCGCTTGGGCCGCCGTGAACCCGCAGCGCCGTGCACGCGTTATGATGAAATTCGTCGATCTGCTGAACCGCGATATGGACAAGCTCGCCGAGGCACTGTCACGCGAGCACGGCAAAACCCTGCCGGACGCCGCAGGCGATGTGCAACGCGGGCTTGAGGTCGCAGAATACTGCATCGGTGCGCCACAGATGCTTAAGGGCGAATTCACCGATGGCGCAGGCCCCGGAATTGATATTTATTCAATGAAACAAGCGCTTGGCGTCACCGCCGGCATCACGCCGTTTAACTTTCCAGCCATGATCCCGATGTGGATGTTCGCCCCTGCGATTGCTTGCGGCAATGCATTCATCCTCAAACCGTCCGAACGTGATCCATCGGTCCCACTGATGCTGGCCGAACTGTTTGAAGAAGCGGGCCTGCCCAAGGGCATCCTGCAAGTCGTGAACGGCGACAAAGACAGCGTCGATGCAATCCTTGATCATCCTGACATCATGTCGATTGGCTTTGTCGGTTCCACGCCGATCGCCGAATATATCTACGGGCGCGGCTGTTCCAACGGCAAGCGCGTTCAGTGTTTTGGCGGCGCGAAAAACCACATGATCATCATGCCGGATGCGGACATGGATCAGGCCGCTGACGCGTTGGTCGGCGCCGGATACGGGGCAGCCGGCGAGCGTTGCATGGCGATTTCCGTCGCCGTGGCCGTGGGCAATGACACAGCAGATCGTTTGATCGAAAAGCTGGTGCCGCGGATCGAAGCACTGAAAGTCGGCCCATATACGTCGGGCAATGACGTGGATTACGGCCCCGTTGTCACCGCCGCGGCCAAGGCCAATATCGAGCGTCTGGTGCAAACCGGCATCGACCAAGGCGCAAAACTGGTCGTGGACGGGCGCAATTTCAATCTGCAAGGCTATGAAAACGGCTTTTTCGTCGGCCCACACCTGTTTGATAACGTGACCACCGACATGGATATCTACACGCAGGAAATTTTTGGCCCAGTGCTGACCACCGTGCGCGCTGAAACCTACGAAGAGGCGCTGGCGATGGCGACCGATCATGAATACGGCAACGGCACCGCGATCTTTACGCGCGATGGTGACGCCGCGCGTGATTTCGCATCGCGTGTGCAGGTCGGCATGGTTGGCATCAACGTGCCTATCCCCGTGCCGCTGGCCTATCACACCTTTGGCGGTTGGAAAAAATCCGCCTTTGGCGACCTGAACCAGCACGGGCCTGACGCGTTCAAGTTCTACACCAAGACCAAGACCGTCACCGCACGCTGGCCCTCGGGCATCAAAGAGGGCGGCGAATTCTCTATCCCCGTGATGGAATAAGCAATCAGGCGCAGGTCGCAAAATTGTGACCTGCGCCAACCACACCTTGATCATAGGGTCATTCCACCGCACACTCTGGCGATGAACCCAAAGGAGGTTGCAATGATGATTGAGATGAACAGACGGACCATATTGGGCGGGCTGGTTGTTGCGCCGCTCGCGCTTATGGGCACACGCGCCCACGCCGCGACGCATACGATCACCATCGAAGGTTTTGCTTTCTCGCCGGAAACGCTTGATGTTGCGGTCGGTGACACTGTTGTCTTTAGCAATGTCGACAATGCGCCCCACACCGGCACCGCCGAAGACGGCAGTTTTGACACCGGACGCCTCAACAATGGCGATACTGGCGAAATTACCATTCAGTCTGTGGGTGCGCATCCCTACAAATGCGCCTTTCACCCCGCGATGCAGGGCACAATCAACGCCTCCTAACCCAAGAGCGCGATCATGAGCGAACCAGACTTTACCATCGGCATCGAGGAGGAATACCTTCTCGTGGATCGCGACAGCTTGATGCTTGCACAGGTTCCCGACGCGATGATGAAGGAATGCACTGCAGCGCTTGGCGGACAGGTCAGCCCCGAATACCTGCAATGTCAGATCGAGATTGGCACCGGCATCTGCGCCACGATTGACGAGGCGCGCCAAGATCTCAAGCGTCTGCGTACAACCGTGCGCGACGTGGCCGAAAACTATAACCTCGCGCCAATCGCCGCATCCTGCCATCCGCTGGCCGACTGGAAGCAGCAACACCACACAGAAAAAGACCGCTACAATCAGTTGCGCAACGAATTGGGCGGGGTCGTGCGGCGGATGCTGATCTGCGGGATGCATGTTCATGTTGGACTGAACGACGATCCGCTACGCGCCGATCTGATGGGGCAAATGTCGTATTTCCTGCCCCATCTGCTGGCGCTTTCTACCTCGTCGCCGTTCTGGCAGGGCGAAGACACTGGGCTGGCGTCGTATCGCCTGACAGTGTTCGACAATCTGCCGCGCACAGGGTTGCCGCCGCAACTGGATAGCTGGGGGGAATACGAAAGGTCCGTGCAAGCGCTGGTCGATCTGGGCGTGATCGAGGATTCATCAAAAATATGGTGGGATTTGCGGCCCTCATCGCGGTTCCCGACGCTTGAAACCCGTATATGCGATGTTGGTCCACGGCTTGAGCATACGCTGTCGATTGCTGCATTGATCCAATGCCTGACACGGATGCTCTATCGCTTGCGCCGCGACAACCAGCGTTGGCGCCAGTATGATAACTTTCTTGTGGCCGAAAACCGCTGGCGTGCGCAGCGTTATGGCGTGAACGAAGGGCTAATCGACTTTGGCCGTGGTGCAATCGTGCCGTTTGCCGACCTGCTGGATGAAATGATTGAATTAGTCGGCGAAGACTCCGAGGCGCTGAAGTGCACAGCCGAAGTCACGGGCGCACGCGATATCCTCAAGCTTGGCACCAGTGCGGACCGTCAACGCGCAGTGGCGCAGGCGGCGGCAGATGCGGGTGACAGCCACACCGATCAAATGCGCGCGGTTGTGTCCCATTTGATCGCGGAATTCAGCACCGACCTTTAGGCAGTAATCGCCGCCCCTTTGGTGATCTTGTCACTGACACGTCGCACGATTGGGCATAGAATTATCTCGTAACTCAAAAGGATGTTTCCCATGTTCAAAAACAACGTTGGTCAGATTGACCGTATCCTGCGCATCGTTATTGGTGTCGCGCTTCTTGCAGGCTTTTTCCTCAACGCGGATGCCGCATACCGCTGGCTGTATCTGATCGGCATCGTGCCGCTGGCGACGGGTCTGATGGGTAGCTGTGCAATCTATTCCGTTTTGGGATTTAGCACCTGCCCAATGAAGAAATAACCAATCGTGGCGGCCCTACTCGGCCGCCACTTTCCGTTTCGCTTCAAGCATCGGCTTAAGGTAATGACCGGTGTAGCTTTCGGCCACTTCAGCCACCTGTTCGGGCGTTCCGGTAGCCACGACCATGCCGCCACCGTCCCCGCCTTCGGGGCCAATGTCGATGATCCAATCTGCAGTTTTCACAACATCCAGATTGTGTTCGATCACGATCACCGAGTTGCCCTGCTCGACCAGTTCGTGCAGCACCTCAAGCAGCTTTTTCGTATCCTCGAAATGCAGACCCGTTGTGGGTTCGTCCAAAATATAAAGCGTGCGTCCTGTTGATCGCTTTGCCAACTCCTTGGACAGCTTAACGCGCTGCGCCTCGCCGCCCGACAGGGTCGTCGCGGATTGGCCGACCTTGATATAGCCAAGGCCCACACGCACCAGTGCATCCATCTTTTCACGGATGCTGGGGACGGCCTTGAAAAACGCCTGCGCGTCTTCAACTGTCATATCAAGAACGTCCGCTATACTTTTGCCTTTAAAGCGAACTTCTAATGTTTCACGGTTATAACGCCCGCCTTTGCAGGTCTCGCATTGCACGTAGACATCGGGCAGAAAGTGCATCTCGATCTTGATCAAACCATCGCCGGAACAGGCCTCGCAGCGCCCGCCTTTGACGTTAAAACTGAACCGTCCGGGTTTATAGCCACGCGTCTTTGCCTCGGGCAGGCCCGCGAACCAGTCGCGGATCGGCGTGAAGGCGCCCGTATACGTCGCGGGGTTGGATCGCGGCGTGCGGCCAATGGCGCGCTGGTCGATGTCGATCACCTTGTCCAGATGCTCTAGCCCCTTGATCTGATCACAAGGTGCTGGCGTTTGCCGTGCGCCGTTCAAGCGCATGCTGGCCGTCTTGAACAGGGTTTCAATCGTCAGAGTCGATTTACCGCCACCCGATACACCCGTCACACAGACAAATTTCGCCAACGGAAAATCCACATTGATGCCGCGCAGGTTGTTGCCCGTCGCGTTCTTGATGCTGACCTTTTTCTTGTTGCCCTTGCGCCGGTTCGCGCTGAACGGAATTTCACGCGTGCCGGTCAGATATTGGCCGGTGATGCTGTCGGGATTAGCCTCGATTTGCGCAGGCGTGCCCTGCGCGATGATCTGCCCACCGTGCACACCTGCGCCAGGGCCGATATCGAACACATAGTCCGCCTCGCGAATTGCTTCTTCGTCGTGTTCCACCACGATCACCGTATTGCCTTGATCACGCAGGTTTTTCAGCGTGATCAGCAAGCGAGAATTGTCGCGTTGATGCAAGCCAATCGACGGCTCATCCAGCACGTACAGCACGCCCGTGAGGCCCGATCCGATCTGGCTGGCCAAACGAATGCGCTGCGCCTCGCCGCCTGAAAGCGTGCCTGCGTTGCGCGACAAGGTCAGGTATTCAAGGCCGACATTGTTCAGAAACCCCAAGCGTTCGCGGATTTCCTTCAGAATCGCCTTGGCGACGGCGTTCATTTGCTTGGTCAGGGATGCAGGCACGCTTTCGCACCAATCAAACGCCTCGCGGATCGACATCTGCACGACGTGGCCCACATGAAGGCCACCTATTTTAACGGCCAAAGCTTCGGGACGCAGTCGGAATCCTTCGCAGGTGTGGCAGTGACGGTTATTCTGATAGCGCTCGAATTCTTCACGAATCCAGTTGCTGTCAGTTTCACGATAGCGGCGTTCCATGTTCGGGATCACGCCTTCGAATGCGCGGCTCACCTGATAAACGCGGCCACCCTCGTCATAGCGAAATTTAATCTCTTCCTCGCCCGAGCCATAAAGAAACACCTGCTGCACGTTTTCGGGCAGATCCATCCAGCGGGTATTCTTGTCGAACGCGAAATGTTTCGCAATCGCTTCAATGGTTTGCAGGAAATACGGTGATTTTCCTTTGCGCCACGGGGCCAGCGCCCCGTCATAGATTTTTAGCGACGGATCGGGCACCACAAGGCGTTCGTCAAAGAACAGCTCGACCCCCAAACCGCCACAGGCCGGGCAGGCCCCAAAGGGCGCGTTGAACGAAAACAGGCGCGGTTCGATTTCAGGAATCGTAAAGCCGGACACCGGACAGGCGAAATTCTCGGAGAACGTAATGCGCTCTGGCTCGCCTTCCGCAGGGGCGGTTTCCAAAACCGTAATGCCATCGGCCAGATCCAACGCAGTGCGGAAACTGTCGGCAAGCCGCGTTTCCAGCCCTTCACGCACAACGATCCGGTCAACAACCACGTCGATGTCATGGCGGAATTTCTTGTCGAGCGTCGGCGGTTCGTCCAGCTCGTAAAACTCACCATCGACCTTGACGCGTTGGAAGCCTTGCTTGCGTAACTCTAGGAATTCCTTGCGGTATTCGCCTTTGCGGTCGCGGATGATCGGGGCCAACAGATAGCCGCGCGTGCCCTCTTCCATGTCCATGACACGGTCAACCATATCCTGCACTTGCTGCGCTTCGATCGGCAATCCGGTGGCGGGCGAAAACGGCGTGCCTGCCCGCGCGAATAGCAACCGCATATAGTCATAAATCTCGGTCACGGTGCCGACGGTGGATCGGGGATTCTTGCTGGTGGTCTTTTGTTCGATGGAAATCGCCGGCGACAGACCGGAAATGTGATCTACATCCGGCTTTTCCATCATATCCAGAAACTGGCGCGCATAGGCTGACAGCGATTCCACATAGCGGCGCTGGCCTTCGGCATAGATCGTATCGAACGCGAGACTGGACTTGCCCGAGCCAGAAAGGCCCGTGATCACAACCAGTTGGTCGCGCGGAATGTCCACGTCGATGTTCTTGAGATTGTGTTCGCGCGCGCCGCGCACCTCGATGAATTTCTGCTCTGCCATGCTGGCCCCCTACGTAGAGGTTAAGATGTAGTTTAACTGGCCCGCGCCGCCAACCCAAAATGCGGAACATGTCGTGAACATGCATCCCGCCCCTTTACATTTCATTTTTGGCATGTATTTACTGACGGCAACACCAAGAATGGAACATATCATGTTGAACTTACTTCGCACAAAAAGCCAACGCCCTGCAGGCCTCACTGCCGCTGACGCTGTGGCACAGGTGTCGGATGGAACGCTGACCCTGATCGACATTCGCGATCCCAGCGAGGCCGCGATGACCGGCAGAGCAAAAGGCGCGGTTGCAATCCCGCTGGTGGCGCTGCGGATGCAGGCCGATCCAGCCAGCCCAGAATGCCACATATCCCTTAAGACGGACCAACCGATCGCGCTTTATTGTGCTTCGGGCGCACGGTCCGGGATGGCTGTACAAATGATGCGGCAAATGGGTTACGAAAACGTCACGAATTTAGGCGGTTTGCATCACTGGAGCGCAGCGGGCGGCGAAGTCGTCTAACGCCGGACCAAAT
>JBLHNX010000154.1:0-6674 GCA_047622125.1 Paracoccaceae bacterium
TGTTATCTGCGGTGTCATCCACCGCGCGTGCCCGAGCCTGCGCCTTGCGACGCCCCATATTTGCCTTCAGCGCAGCCTTCAACCGCGCTTCGCGGATTTGGGCCTCGGTTGGCTTGGGTTTACTACTGGAATTCTTGTCCATACCCGCCCTGTTACCAACAAGGGCAAAAAGCGTCCATAGAGGGCTTGCACCATTTGCACATAACCGCTAATTCCCGCGCCACGGATGCTGTGGTAGCTCAGTGGCAGAGCACACCCTTGGTAAGGGTGAGGTCGAGAGTTCAATCCTCTCTCACAGCACCATCCAAACCCACTGAAATTAAACATATTCCTTGAACCAAAGCCCCCAAGGGTCGTTTCAGTGTCACAATATCAGTTACAATAAGGACCATGATGTCCGGTAAGACCTGCCGCTTGCTCGGCTGCCATGCCCATACGTCAAGGTGGCAGCAAGGGGATTGGTTGGTTTGAGGAGCGATCTGTTGGACGATCGACCGCTCAAACCCTTGTGATCCGCAAGTTAGGGAACCGGCTGCCACATATCGGCCGAGATCAGCCATTCGCCCTCTTCAAGCGTGAAATAGACCATGGATCGACCATTTATCTGCTGCGCGTCCTGTCCGTTGGGCTGAATCGTCGCGCGCCAGACAAAGATCATCAGCGCACGATCCGCGCCACGTTCAGTTCGGGGCGAGGCCGTTTCAAGCCGCGCATACCCGCCCGCAAAGTTCTGCACCCACAAGTCGCGGATCGCAGGACGCCCTGCAACGACGGGGCGGCCCGAGCTTAGAACGATCGCATCTTCGGCGTAAAGCCCCGCGATGGAGTCCGGGTCGCGCGCCTCAACGGCAGCAATCATCGCCTCAACGAAATCACGCGGGTCGGCCACGGGTGTTTCAGTCTGCGCGTAGCTGGCGGTGCCTAAAAACAAGCTAAGAAGGCTTGCGAGGCCAAGGGCAAGAATTCGCATGGGCTTTCCTTTCAACCGGCAATCACAATTTGAACGCCTTGCAACTGATACTGCTGCCACCTTGCGCACGGATCAAGCCTGTCGGACACGGCTTAACGGTGTTTCGGGCAAGATGATTTCAGCCGCATAGCCCTTTTGTCGGCACGACCCGGTAGTGTTTCACGATGCTGAAATAACCATATTTTCTTCTATATCTCTATAGATAGGTGTCAAAAAGCAGCCCCTCCATACTAGAAATGATAGACGTCTATCAAAAAATGATTGACGCCAATCAAAATCCCTCTCATGATCGCCACGTCTGGGAGGATGGCCTTGAAATTTGCGACGCTACATGATGTGGCCCGATCTGCGGGTGTCAGTTACGCGACCGTTGACCGGGTGGTGAATGGCCGTGGAGGCGTTGCGCAGAAATCCGCGGCGCGGGTGCAATCCGCCATTCTGGAACTGGGTTACGAGCGTGATGTGAGTGCCGCAAATCTTGCGCGCAAACGGGTCTACCGATTTCGCTTCCTTCTCCCTGATGACAGCAATGAATTTTTTAGCGCGCTCAATCATGCGCTGCGGTCGCACGATGACCAGCCCAGCCCCCTTCGGATGCGGCTTGAGACACAGCGCGTCCCGGCGTTTTCCGAACAGCCTCTTATTGCGGCGCTAGACGGGATAGACGCGGCGACAACCGACTGCGTTTGCGCCGTCGCTTTGGATACACCCGCCGTCATTGCGGCATTTCAACGGGCGCGCGCACGCGGGTTGCGGGTGCTGACGCTCGTGTCTGACATCGCCCCGAATGCACGTGATCATTACATCGGCATCGACAACCTTGTCGCAGGTAAGACTGCCGGGCGGATGATGGGCCTAGCACATGGGCGCCAGCGCGGCTGCGTCTTGCCGATTATTGGCGCCAAACGGGCGCATGACCACATTGAACGCCTGAATGGCTTTTGCGAGGTTGTGAAAGCCTACTACCCAACGATTGAGTTGCTAGAGCCGGTCAGAAGCCGCGACGCCGCTGCGACGATCCATCAGGTCTTGGTCGATGCATGGCAAACGCATCCTGATTTGACAGGTGTCTATAACGTCGGCGCGGGCAACGATGGCTTGATCGACTGGGTCGCGGGCATCGCCCCGCAAGACCGCCCCGTTATGGTCATTCATGAGCTTTTGTCGGGATCGCGCACAGCACTTGATGCAGGGCTGATCGACGCTGTCATCGACCAAAAGCCATATGAGGCCATCGGCGAGGCGCTTCGTATTATGCGGCTCTTGGTCGACGAGCAGCCTCTGCCTGAAATGACCCCGGTTATTACGCCAGCAATCTATCTGCGCGAAAACCTTCCAGCCATCACCCAAACTGCAAATCGGATGCCCTCCCCATGATCAATTATTTCGCCGACATCGAACCGGTAACCTATGACCCCGACGCCACTGGTTTGGCCTATCGCCATTATGATCCAAGCGAAATGATCGGCGGTAAATCCATGCGCGACCACCTGCGGTTTGCCGTCTGCTATTGGCATAGTTTTGTCTGGGACGGGAACGATCCGTTCGGAGGCCAGACTTTTGATCGTCCGTGGTTTCCGGCCGACACGATGGATCTGGCCAAACGCAAAGCAGACAACGCATTCGAGATGTTCCGGATCTTGGGCGCACCGTTCTGGTGCTTTCATGACCATGACATTCGCCCCGAAGGTGCCTCCCTTAAGGAAAGCCACGATCGCCTGAACGAGATGGCGGATTATGTGAGCGAAAAGATGGAAAACGGCGGTCCCAAGCTGCTTTGGGGCACGGCAAACATGTTTTCCAACCGTCGCTATATGTCAGGTGCTAGCACCAATCCCGATCCGGATGTGTTCGCCTATTGTGCCAGCACGGTTAAATCGTGCATGGATGTGACCCACCGCCTGCAAGGCGAAAACTATGTGCTGTGGGGCGGGCGCGAGGGCTACGAGACCCTTTTGAACACCGATCTGGATCGCGAATTGCAGCAGATGGGACGGTTCCTGCAAATGGTCGTCGAATACAAACATAAGATCGGCTTTAAGGGCGCGATCCTGATCGAACCCAAACCGCAAGAGCCGACCAAGCATCAGTATGACTACGATGTGGCGACGGTTTACGGGTTCCTCAAGCGCTTTGGTCTTGAAAATGAAGTGCAGGTGAACGTCGAACAGGGCCATGCCATTCTGGCTGGTCATAGTTTCGAGCATGAACTGGCGATGGCCCGCACCTTGGGCATTTTCGGCAGCATCGACATGAACCGCAACGACTATCAATCGGGTTGGGACACCGACCAGTTTCCCAATAGCACACCCGAGGCCGCACTTGCCTATTACGAGGTGCTCAAGGCTGGCGGATTCACGACCGGCGGGACGAATTTCGACGCCAAACTGCGCCGCCAATCGCTTGATCCGGTTGATCTGGTTGCCGCGCACGTGGGCGGCATGGACATCTGCGCGCGCGGGTTCAAGGCGGCCTATGCAATGCACCGGGATGCAGCACTCGAAGGGCCACGCCGCGAGCGCTACGCAGGTTGGGAAACGGCTGATCATCTGGCCGAGGGCAAGACGCTTGAGGACATCGCGCGGTTTGCCGAAAACGGCAAGTTGGACCCGCAACCGACCTCAGGTCGACAAGAAATTCTGGAAAATATCGTAAACCGCTACGTTTAACGAATTGGGAGAAGCAAAATGAAAACGATCAAGGGGCCAGCGCTGTTTCTGGCGCAATTCGCAAGCGACGACGCGCCGTTCAACAGCTGGGACAGCATCACCAAATGGGCCGCCGATTGCGGCTACAAAGGCGTGCAGCTTCCCAGTTGGGATGGACGGTTGTTCGATCTGAAAAAGGCCGCCGAAAGCAAAGACTATTGCGATGAAATTGCAGGGTTGGGCCGTGAAAACGGCGTCGAAATCACCGAACTTTCAACCCACCTGCAAGGCCAGCTTGTGGCGGTGCATCCGGCCTATGACACGGCATTCGACGGCTTTGCTGATCCCGCCGTGCGTGGCAACCCCAAGGCGCGCCAAGAATGGGCTGTCGATCAAGTAAAAATGGCCCTTACGGCATCGCGCAACCTTGGCATCAGCGCGCATGCGACATTTTCCGGCGCGCTGGCGTGGCCCTATATCTATCCGTGGCCGCAGCGACCTGCCGGTCTGATCGAAACCGCATTTGACGAACTGGCCAAGCGCTGGCGTCCGATTTTGGATCACGCCGAAGATATGGGTGTGGATGTTTGCTATGAAATCCACCCCGGCGAAGACCTTCACGATGGTGTCACGTTCGAGATGTTTCTTGAACGTCTCAATAACCACCCGCGCTGCAACATGCTCTATGATCCATCGCACTACGTACTGCAATGCCTTGATTATCTTGACAATATCGACATCTACAAAGACCGCATTCGCATGTTCCACGTCAAGGACGCCGAGTTCAATCCAACGGGCCGCCAAGGCGTCTATAGCGGGTATCAGCCATGGGTTGATCGCGCCGGACGGTTCCGGTCGCTTGGCGATGGTCAGATCGATTTTGCTGCGATCTTTTCCAAGATGGCGACCAACGATTTTGATGGTTGGGCCGTGGTCGAATGGGAATGCGCGATCAAGCATCCCGAAGACGGCGCGCGCGAAGGGGCGCAATTCGTGCGTGATCACATCATTCGGGTGACAGAACGCGCCTTTGATGATTTCGCCGATGGCGGCGCGGACGATGCAGCAAACCGCAAGATGCTGGGGATTGATTGACATGGCACCACTTAGATTAGGCATGATCGGCGGCGGCAATGACGCCTTTATCGGTGGCGTTCACCGGATCGCCAGCCGCATTGACAACCGCTTTCAGCTCGTCGCGGGGGCGCTATCGTCAACGCCTGAAAAGGCCAAAGCATCGGGTGCCGCACTGGGCCTTGATCCAACACGCTCTTATGGGTCGTTCGAGGAAATGGCACAGGTTGAAGCCGCGCGCCCTGACGGGGTCGACGTTGTTTCGATCGTCACACCCAACCACATGCATTTCCCCCCTGCCAAGGCGTTCCTTGACCGCGGAATCCATGTGATCTGTGATAAACCCCTGACGTCAACGATGGATGATGCACATGCCTTTGCTGATGCCGTCGCCGCGTCAGATGCGATGTTTTTCCTGACCCATAACTATACCGGCTACCCGATGATCCGGCAGGCGCAGGCCATGGTTGCAGCTGGCGACATCGGCAAAATCCGCGTCGTGCAAGTGGAATACCCGCAAGATTGGCTGACCGAAGCATCAGAAAACGACGGGCTGAAACAGGCGCAATGGCGCACTGATCCAGAACGCTCCGGTGCGGGCGGATCGGTCGGCGACATCGGCACACACGCCTATAACCTTGCGTGTTTTGTTTTGGGTCTTAAGGGGGCCGAACTGGCGGCTGACTTGCATTCCTTTGTGCCCGGTCGTCAGCTGGACGACAACGCCCACGTCATGTTGCGGTTCGATGGCGGCGCACGCGGGATGCTGTGGTCCTCGCAGGTCGCGCCAGGCAATGAAAACGGCTTGAAACTGCGCATCTACGGCGAAGCGGGCGGTCTGGAATGGAAGCAAGAAGATCCCAATTACCTGTGGCACACCCCCTTTGGCGAACCCAAGCGCCTGATCACCCGAAACGGGGCCGGATCGGGGCCAAACGCCGCCGCCGTGTCGCGCATCCCTGCGGGTCACCCCGAAGGGTATCTGGAAGGGTTCGCTAATATCTATAGCGGTATCGCCGACGCGATTGAGGCCGTGCGCGATGGCAAACCCCTGCCCGCCGACGCCGCCTTTTTGCCCGGTATTCAGGCCGGCCTTGACGGTATGGCATTCATTGACGCCTGCGTTCGATCCTCGTCGGATAATGCCGCGTGGACCAAACTGTGAGTGACGTCATCTTGTCATTAGAGGACGTGCGCCGCAGCTTTGGCGACGTCGAGGTGCTGCATGGCATCTCGATTGATCTACGACCGGGTGAAGTTCACGCATTGATCGGTGAAAATGGCGCCGGCAAATCCACCGCCATGAAAATCCTATGCGGCTATCTGTCCGCGACCAGCGGGAAGGTGAATTTCAAAGGCCAGACACAGCCCTTCAAAGATGCCAACGCCGCCGAAGCAAAGGGTGTCGT
Source organism: Paracoccaceae bacterium (assembly GCA_047622125.1). Lineage (GTDB taxonomy): Bacteria > Pseudomonadota > Alphaproteobacteria > Rhodobacterales > Rhodobacteraceae > SW4. The sequence goes on from JBLHNX010000154.1 coordinate 6,102, forward strand.
GATGATCCATCAGGAATTCAATCTGGCGGATATGCTGAGCGTCGAAGAGAACATCTTTCTTGGGCGCGAACTGCGCAAGGGTATCCTATTAGACAAGAAAGAGATGCAGGCGCAGACGCGCCAATTCCTTGATCAGCTAAACTGTTCGGCCCCTGCCACAGCGCGGATCGACAGCTTGTCGAACTCTGACAAACAAATGGTCGAAATCGCCAAGGCTCTTTCGCGTCACGCCGAGGTTCTGGTGATGGATGAGCCCACGGCGGTACTGACCAAGTCTGAAACCGAAGTTCTTTTTGCGCAGGTCGAAGCCTTGCGCGCCGAAGGCACAGCCATTCTGTTCACCTCGCACAAGCTTGATGAAGTCCGCCAGATCGCCGACCGCGTCACTATCATGCGTGACGGCGAAGTCGTGCATCAAGGCCCGGTCGCGGAGATGAATGTAGACCAGATGGCCGAGGCGATGGTTGGCCGTGATGTGTCCCACCTTTATCCGGCTAAAGGCACCCTGCCCAAAGACGCCGAGGCTGTCTTGCAGGTCAAGAATTTGACGGTACCAGGCTATGCAACCGACAT
>JBLHNX010000155.1:0-6588 GCA_047622125.1 Paracoccaceae bacterium
GCAAGCAGATCAGAGGACAAAGGCGCATCCCCGCGACGGGATTGGGCCGCGTCAAAAGCGGCGGGATTTTCGCGGATTGTGCGGATGTCGTGCATCACAATGCTCCTGATGGATTGCAGAAATTCTATGCGCCCCCATATGCCTCAAAGGAACGGCGCTGTGAACTGCGAAAACCACGTCTTGCAGCGTTGCCATTCCTTAGGGCGCGCTCTAGTGTGCCGCGACTTTGCGGGGGGTGCCCGCGAACCACACAAAGGACGACCCACATGCAAAGCTTTGGCCAATTTATCCCACTTATCCTGATTTTCGGTATCATGTATTTCCTGCTGATCCGTCCCCAGCAGAAAAAGCTGAAGCAGCATCAGGCGATGGTTGCGGCCCTGCGTCGGGGTGACCAGATCATCACCCAAGGCGGTATTTTGGGAAAAGTGACCAAGGTCAAAGACGACGGCGAAGTTGAAGTCGAGATCGCCAAGGGTGTGAACGTGCGCGTTGTGCGCTCGACGATCGCCACTGTGGTCAACAAAACAGAACCGGCCGCTGCTAACTCCTAAAACGCGGGGGGCGACGCGTGCGCCACGTTCTTAGCATACTTGTTGCGGGCCTTGTTGGCTTTGGCGGGGTTGCACGGGCTAACCCCGTTGATCCCAATGCCTTTTTGCAGCTGTGTGGGGGCACGCGCGTCATTGTCGCGCCTTTTGGCGCGGCAAGCCGTGACGAGATGGACCAAGCCGCGCGTGTCATTCAGCAACGCATTTCGACATGGGCACCGCGTGCCTATGTGGAGCACGCTGCCGGACTTGAGCTTGGCTTTCCGATTGGCACGTTCGACCGTGATGCCTTGGATGCATCGCTGGTGCGGGGGCAGTTTTCGTTCCAGCAGGTGCTGGGCCGTGGCGCGATCACTGATCTGACGATTGCCGATAGCGCGCAGGTGATCCTGCCGGACGTATTGGATGACGAAATTGGATATTTGCTTGAGGCCGAAGCGATCATTGACGCCACGATGATCCGCGATGCGCAGCCGAACACGGATATGAACGGCAGGCCATCGGTGTCGTTACGGTTCACCGTGGACGGTGCGGCGGCTTTTGGCCAATATACGACCGACCATGTGGGCGAGGCATTTGCGATTGTCTTTGATCGCCGCGTGTTCAGCGCACCGGTCATTCAGACGGCTATTTTGGGTGAGTCGGGCATGATTACGGGCAATTTCACGACCATCGAGGCAGAAAATCTTGCGGCAACCTTGCGGTCAGGCGCGTTGCCAGTGGACCTTGTGGTTGAAAAGGTAGAAGACGTCGTAGTTGACGGGCAGGCAGGGAACCCATCCTGCACCCCGCGCACGGCAGAGTAGGACAGACAGGCATGTTGCAAATCGACACTTGGAAACGCGTGACCATCTGGTTGGTCGTGCTTGTGGGCCTTCTGCTGGCTGTGCCCAACGGGTTTTATAGCCGGGTCGAGACCCGCAACGACGCGGTCGCGATGATCGAGTCTGGCGTGACCAATGCCGAACTTGAAGCCGAAGCAGGCACATGGCCCAGCTTTTTGCCGTCGGGTCTTGTAAACCTAGGCCTTGATCTGCGCGGCGGAGCGCATCTGTTGGCGCAGGTGCAAGTCGCGGATGTTTATGGGCCCCGCATGGACGCCATGTGGCCCGAAGTGCGCGACGTGCTGGTCGCTGAACGTGACACGCTGGGGTTCGTCACCCGCGAAGACGCGCCCGAAGATCAATTGCGCGTGCGGATATCCAACCCTGATGCCATTGAACGCGCGCTTGAACTGACGCGAGGGCTGGCAACACCCGTAACAACGCTCACAGGGGCGGGGGCTGCTGATATCGAGGTTGTTGCTGTAGGCGGCGATCTGATCATCACCCTAAGTGCTGCCGAGCGCGCCGCCACTGACCAGCGCACCGTGCAGCAATCGCTTGAGATTATTCGCCGCCGTATCGACGAAGTCGGCACCCGCGAACCGTCCATTCAGCGCCAAGGCACAGATCGCATTCTTATTCAGGTCCCCGGTGTGGGATCGGCGCAGGAAATCAAAGAACTGATCGGCACGACCGCGCAGTTGACGTTCCACCCTGTGGTCGGGCGCACGACGGATGGCGCAAGCGCCCCCGGTTCGGGCAATCTGATCCTGCCAAGCATCGACGAAGAAGGCGTGTTCTATATCGTTGAACGTGCTTCCGTGGTGACGGGCGAAGAACTGGTCGACGCACAACCTGCGTTCGACCAAAATGGACGCCCTGCAGTGAACTTCCGCTTTAACGCGACCGGCGCGCGCAAATTTGGCGATTATACGGCTGAAAACATCGGCTCGCCGTTTGCGATTGTACTTGATGCCGAGGTGATCAGCGCCCCGACGATCCAAAGCCATATTCCAGGCGGATCGGGCATTATTACGGGCCGTTTCTCAGTCGAAGAAACAACCAATTTGGCCGTGTTGCTACGCGCCGGTGCCTTGCCTGCGGGCCTGACATTCCTTGAGGAACGCACTATCGGGCCGGAACTGGGCCAAGACAGCATTGATGCGGGCAAGATCGCCTGTATCGTCGCCTTTGGCGCCGTGCTGATCTTTATGGTGCTGTCTTACGGGCTGTTCGGGATCTTCGCCAATATCGCGCTTTTGATTAACGTCGGCCTGATTTTCGGTCTGCTAAGCTTGATCGGTGCAACGCTAACACTGCCAGGTATCGCGGGGATCGTGTTGACCATCGGTATGGCGGTGGACGCCAATGTGCTAGTGTTTGAACGTATCCGCGAGGAACTCAAGACCGCCAAAGGACCAGCCCGCGCGATTGATCTGGGCTATGAAAAGGCCCTTTCAGCAATTATCGACGCCAATATCACCACCTTCATTACGGCAGTGATACTGTTCGTCATGGGGTCTGGCCCCGTGCGCGGCTTTTCGATCACGCTGGGGCTTGGCATTATCACATCCGTATTCACGGCCATCTTCGTCACGCGTCTGTTGATCGTGATCTGGTTTGAACGCCGCCGTCCCAAGACAATCGAGGTTTAATCACATGCGCCTAAGACTTGTTCCGCAAGAAACCAACTGGGATTTCTTTAGCCGCGGCAAACTGTGGCTGGGCATTTCCGGCCTTATGGTCGTGATCGCCTTTGTGTCGTTCCTGATCCAAGGCTTGAATTACGGTATCGACTTTTCGGGCGGCACAACGATCCGCGCACAAAGCACCACTGCCGTCGATGTAGGTGTGTTGCGGGATGCCTTGACGCCGCTTGGCCTTGGCGATGTGTCGATCACCGAAGTTTTCGATCCGACCTTTGGACCCGACCAAAACGTGGTGTCGATCACCATTCAGGCGACCGAGGGGCACGAATCTGTCACGGCGGATATGATCACCTTGGTTGGTCAGACGCTTTTGGCCGTAGACGAAGGATTGCAACTGCCGTTCAGTTCGGTCGAATCTGTCGGCCCAACTGTGTCGGGTGAATTGATCCAGACGGCGGCGCTGGCGGTGATCCTCGCGATTACGGCAGTGCTGATCTACATCTGGCTGCGGTTTGAATGGCAGTTTGCGCTCGGCGCAGTTGTCGCGTTGATCCACGATGTGGTCCTGACGATCGGCGTGTTTTCTGAGCTGCAAATCCGCTTTGATCTGGCAATTATCGCGGCCCTGCTGACCATTGTCGGTTATTCGCTGAACGATACCGTGGTCGTGTTTGACCGCGTGCGCGAGAACCTGATCAAGTACAAAAAGCTTGATCTTAAATCCGTGCTGAACATGTCGATCAACGAAACACTGTCGCGGACCTTCATGACATCTGTAACGACCCTGATCGCGCTGGGGGCATTGTATGTCTTGGGCGGCGACGTGATCCGTGGCTTTGTGTTTGCGATGATCTGGGGAGTAATTGTCGGGACATATTCATCGATTTTTGTAGCCTCGACCACGTTGCTGGTGCTGGGCGTCAAACGCGACTGGTCCAAGCCCGACGCGACCAGCGGCACGCAGTTTGGCAATATCGACACCTGATCTTTGGCCCTAGGGCGCGGCTTGGTTCCGCGCCAGATTCAAGGCCAAAGCAGGGGGTGTTATGGCGATTGACGGATTCTGGTGGCTGATAGCGGCGATTTCCATCGCCGGCATCGTGCGCGGCTTTACCGGATTTGGCACGGCGTTGATCTTTGTCCCAGTCGCAGGGCGATTTTTGCCCGCCGCTGATATTATTGTTTTGATCACTTTGACGGGCGTTGCCAGCACGGCAGCACTGTTGCCGCGCGCATGGGTGCAGGGACGCCGTGGCGAAGTGGCGATCCTGATTCTTGCCGCATTGCCGACGGTCCCGCTTGGCATTTTGGCAATGGGCTGGCTGGACGGAACCACGGTGCGCTGGGTCGTGGCCGTTATGGCAGGTGTCACGCTTTTGTCGCTCATGACGGGTTTGCGCTATGACGGGCGGATCGGGCGGGCCGGGTTGGTCGGGATCGGTGCCTTGGCAGGGTTATTCGGCGGGATGACGGGCCTGACGGGGCCGGTCATTATAATCGCCTATTTGGCCAGTCGCCACGACGCACAAGAGGTGCGCGCCAATACCATTCTGTTCCTTGCGGGGCTTGATGTGGTCATCGTTGCGAACCTGTTTCTTGGAGGGCAGATGACATGGTCTCTGGTCTGGGTGGCGACCCTTTTGGCTATTCCTTACTTTTGCACCACACTGCTGGGCCAGTCCTTGTTTGATCCCCGTCACGAGCGCGTTTATAGATCGACTGCATATGGCGTGATTGTGGTGGCGGTCCTGACGGGCCTGCCGATCTGGGGGAACTGATATGCGATTAAACGAAATCAAATACGACAACGCCCGCCCCGTTGAGGGCTATGGCCCCGGCTTTTTCCGCATCGGAGGGCAGGTCTTGAACGGCCCTGTGATTATCGACGCCAAAGGTGTCACGGCTTGGGGCGGATATGACGACCAGGCGATCCTGCTGGCCTTGGCCGACACTGTTGATGTGCTTTTTGTAGGCACTGGCGCGGACACGGCGCATATTCCCGCTGATTTACGCGTCACGCTTGAGGACGCGGGCATCGGCGTCGAGGCCATGGCAACACCCGCTGCTTGCCGCACTTATAACGTGCTGTTGTCGGAAGGGCGGCGCGTGGCACTGGCCGTCATTCCGGTGTGATCCGGCTTTCCTGTGCGCGCCTGTTACGCTAAGCCGTTCCCATGATGTTAACAGTTGAAAATGTGACCTGCGCGCGCGGCGGTATGCCCGTGCTTTCTGGTGTGTCCTTCGCATTGGACGCAGGACAAGCGCTGGTGCTGCGTGGTCCCAATGGCTGCGGCAAGACGACCCTGTTGCGGACCCTCGCAGGGCTGCAACCACCGCTGGCCGGCTCTGTGACTTTCCCCGAAGACGAAGGCGCATATGCCAGCCACGCCGACGGGATCAAAACGCAGCTTAGCGTGACTGAAAATCTCTCGTTCTGGGCCGATGTGCATGGTCGCCCGATGCCCGATAACGTGTTCACCAGCTTTGATCTGGACGATCTGCGCGACCGATTGGCAGGCACCTTGTCAGCAGGACAAAAGCGCCGCCTTGGGCTGGCGCGTCTGGGTGTGATTGGCCGCAAGGTGCTGTTTTTGGACGAACCCACCGTGTCTTTGGACGGCTTTTCAGTGCGGATGTTCGCGGACTTCCTGCGCGACAAGCATTTGGCACAAGGTGGGGTGGCGGTGATCGCCACGCATATCGACCTTGGATTGGACGCGCCCGAAATGGACCTGACCCCGTTCAAGGCCGACCACACCGCCACAGGCGGCAGTGACGAGGCGTTTTTGTGATTGCCCTGTTGGCCCGTGATCTGCGCCTTGCGGTGCGGGCTGGGGGCGGTTTTGGCCTTGGGCTGGCGTTCTTTCTGATCGTGATTGTGCTGATCCCGTTTGGTGTGGGCCCCGAGGCAAGCGTGCTGACCCGTATCGCGCCCGGCGTCTTATGGGTCGCGGCGCTCTTGGCAGCCCTCCTGTCACTGGATCGCATTTTTGCGTTGGATCACGAGGACGGATCGCTGCCACTGCTGGCCACATCGCCGTTGCCTTTGGAGGGCGTGGCCCTGACCAAAGGCGTGGCCCATTGGCTGACCACGGGATTGCCGCTGACGCTCGCGGCGCCTGCACTGGGGTTCTTGCTGAACCTTGCCCCAGCCGCTTACCCGTATCTATTGGCCTCGCTCGCGCTTGGCACGCCCGCGCTGTCAATGATCGGCACGTTCGGAGCGGCCCTGACGGTGGGCATTCGACGGGGCGGATTGCTGCTGTCATTGCTGGTCTTGCCGCTTTATGTGCCGACGCTTATTTTCGGGGCAGAGGCTGTCCGCCTTGGGTCCGATGGGCTATCTGCAACCGTGCCATTGGCAATGTTGTCTGGCATCACGCTATTTTCCTATGCGCTGCTACCCTTTGCCACGGCGGCGGCGCTGCGGATCAATCTGCGGTGATTGCGCTTGAGACTACACAGACAGAAAGGTAATCAGATCACATGTCGTTTTGGGAATATGCCAATCCAAAGAAGTTTATCGCGACCACGACGCCAATTTTGCCGTGGGCGTTTGGTATT
>JBLHNX010000156.1:0-6579 GCA_047622125.1 Paracoccaceae bacterium
CGTTTATTGATCATATCCAAGACCGACTTGCCTGCTTGTGACGATGTCACTCGCGGGTTTTTTGTCGGCTTTGAAACGATCGCCCTGGAAGGATGCCCATGAGCAAGTCGAAGAAATATGAATTCCGCCCCAATGATTTCGTCGTTTATCCGGCGCATGGGGTTGGCAAGGTTGTGTCAATCGAGAAGGCCGAAGTCGCCGGTTTTGAACTGGAATTGTTCGTCATCGCGTTCGAAAAAGACAAGATGACCCTGCGCGTTCCCACAAATAAAGTGACCGAAGTGGGCATGCGCGGGCTGTCTTCGCCCGATATCGTGGCTGACGCGATGAAGACCCTTAAGGGGAAGGCCAAAGTCAAAAAGGCCATGTGGTCGCGCCGTGCGCAGGAATATGAGCAAAAGATCAATTCCGGCGATCTGATCGCGATTGCCGAAGTTGTGCGCGATTTGCACCGTGCGGATGACCAGCGCGAGCAGAGCTATTCCGAGCGTCAGCTTTATGAAGCGGCATTGGAACGTCTGACCCGCGAGATTGCCGCTGTTGGCAATGGCGACGAGGGCGATGCTGCCAAAGAGATCGGCGATGTTCTGATCAGCCGCGCAGCCTAAGCTATCGGGATCGAAAATGAAAAAGCCGCGCCAAGTGCGCGGCTTTTGCTGTTTTTACGGGATGTTTTGTAGGGCGATTCCGCCTGAACGGGGTCTGTGCAGGCTGATGTGGCGGAGCCTCCGGCGGGAGGATTTGGAAACAGAAGAAGTTAGAGCGCGCGCCAGCCGATGTCGGTGCGGTTGAACCCTTCGGGCCACTCAATTTGGTCGATCATTGCATAGGCGCGGGCGTGGGCCTGTTGCAGTGTGTTACCGCGTGCGGTGATATTCAAAACACGCCCGCCTGTGGCGGTGATCTGGCCGTCTTTTTCGGCTGTGCCAGCGTGGAACGCCATATGGTGCGAATCTTCGGGAAGCGACTCCAGCCCGTTGATCACGCTGCCTTTCTCGTAAGCGCTGGGGTAGCCGTTCGCGGCCATGACCACGCTTAACGCGTGATCGTTCGCCCAGTTGACTTGCATGTCTGACAGCCGCGTTTGGGCGCAGGCGAGCATCAGATCAAGGGCCTGCGCGCCGAGCCGCATCATCAGCACCTGACATTCGGGATCGCCAAAGCGGCAGTTATATTCCACCAGACGTGGCTGGCCGTCTTTGATCATGAGGCCCGCATAAAGGATGCCATGGTAGGGCGTGCCGCGGCGCGTCATTTCCGCAAGCGTCGGGTTGACGATCTCGGCCATGGCTTTGGCGGCAATTGCGTCAGTCAGGACCGGGGCGGGGGAATAGGCGCCCATGCCACCGGTGTTTGGCCCATGATCGCCATCATAGGCGCGTTTGTGGTCTTGGGCGGTGCCGATCGGCAGTGCAGTTTGTCCGTCACACAGAATAAAGAACGAGGCCTCTTCGCCCTCCATGAATTCCTCAATCACGACTTCTGCGCCGGCTTGCCCAAATTCGCCGCTGAACATGTCGTCGATGGCAGCCAGTGCGGTGGCACTGTCCATTGCCACGACCACGCCTTTGCCTGCAGCCAGCCCGTCAGCCTTGATAACGATGGGCGCGCCGTGTTCTTGCACATAGGCGCGCGCGGGGGCGGCTTGCACAAATCGCGCATAGGCTGCGGTGGGGGCATTCGCCGCGTCGCAGATTGATTTTGTAAAGTATTTGGACGATTCAAGCTGGGCTGCGGCAGCTGAGGGCCCGAAAACTGTAAGGCCGGCATCGCGCAGGCGGTCGGCGACACCAGCGGCGAGCGGCGCTTCTGGTCCGATAATGACAAAATCAACGGCGTTCTCGGCGGCGAAGGTCGCGACGGCGTCCCCATCAAGAATGTCGATATCGGCGCAGTCGGCGATCTGGGCGATCCCTGCATTTCCCGGCGCGACGATCAGGCGGTCGCATTTCGGGTTCTGTTTCACGGCCCATGCAAGGCTGTGTTCGCGCCCGCCGCCGCCCAAAATCAGGATGTTCATGGATGCCCCCGCTTTTACTTGCTTGATGGGCGTTCTAAGGTCGCGGGCAAAGTAGCACAAGGTGACAGATGGACTTGATCGACGATCCTGAACAGGCAGGCAACGCGCCTGAATTCACCGTGTCCGAAATTTCGGGTGCGGTGAAGCGCAGCATCGAGGGCGAGTTTGGCTTTGTGCGTGTCAAAGGCGAGGTCGGGCGTGTGTCGCGACCGCGGTCGGGGCATGTGTATCTGGACCTGAAGGATGATCGCGCAGTGCTTTCGGGCGTCATCTGGAAGGGGCGCGCGCAGGGGTTGTTGACCCAGCCCGAGGAAGGGATGGAGGTTGTCGCCACCGGCAAGCTGACCACATTCCCCGGCCAGTCGAAATACCAGATGATCATCGAAGACATCGCGCCTGCGGGTGTTGGTGCGTTGATGGCGATGCTGGACAAACGCAAGAAGGCGCTTGAAGCGGAGGGATTGTTTGCGGCTGAGCGCAAGCGCGCCTTGCCTTATCTGCCCGAAGTGATTGGCGTGATTACATCGCCGAGTGGTGCTGTCATTCGCGATATTCTGCACCGCTTGCGGGATCGTTTTCCGCGTAAGGTCTTGGTCTGGCCAGTGGCCGTGCAGGGCCAGCAATGTGCGCCAGATGTTGCCCGTGCGATCGCTGGTTTCAACGCGATGACTGTTGGCGGGAGCCTGCCACGCCCTGATTTGTTGATTGTTGCGCGCGGTGGCGGGTCAATCGAGGACTTGTGGGGCTTTAACGAAGAAATCGTGGCCCGTGCTGTTGCGGCGTCCGATATTCCGCTGATTTCGGCGGTGGGGCATGAAACAGACACGACCCTAATTGATTATGTCAGTGACAAGCGCGCGCCGACCCCTACGGCGGCGGCGGAACTGGCCGTGCCTGTGCGGATGGAATTGCTGGCTTGGGTCGGTGATCAAGAGGCGCGCCTGACCCGTGCGCTGACGAGTGGGATTGCGGCACGAGGTCAGCGGTTGCGCGATCTAAACCGTGCCTTGCCCAAACCGGATATGTTGGTGGAACAAGCACGTCAACGTCTTGATTATTGGGATGAAAAACTGGACGTGGCCCTGCGGGGTGTGGTGCAAAAGCGTGGGCTGCGATTGACGCAAGTCACAGGGTCTCTGCGTCCGGCGCTTTTGGCGGCGCGGTTGGATCGTGCGCGTGAACAGGCGGGCGCGCAGGGTGCGCGGTTGGCGCCAGCGTTGGGGCGTGTGGTGCGGGAAAGACTGCGCGAATTTACGCGCCTTGCCCCGAGATTGCGCGCCGATGGTGTAACGCAGATGATGACGCAACGGGCCGAAGCGCTGAACAATTGGACAGGGCGGTTGGCCCGCGCAGGTGTCGCCCAAGAACACGGTCGCCGCACGCGGCTTGATGCTCTGGATCGGTTGCGTGAAACGCTGGGCTATCGCGAAACCCTTAAGCGGGGCTACGCGGTTGTACGCGGTGATGGTGATGTGGTGACGGGCGTTAAGGCGGCCAAGCAGGCAAGCACAATCGAGATCGAATTTGCCGACGGGCGCTATGATTTATCGGGCAAGACACCGAAACCAGTTAAGGTGAAAAAGGACGCGCCACCCGATCAGGGCAACCTGTTCTAGACGCCAAGGTTGTCGCAGATCAGGGCAAGATCGCCATTCTCGACCTGATAAAGTGCGGTGCTGGTAGGGTCGGTGGCAAACACCGCGCGCAGCCCTTGGGGGTCGTCATAGAACCGCCAGCATTGCGGGTCGGGGTCGAAATCATAGATGAAGCAGATGTTTACACCGTCTTGATACCAGCGTCCATCCTGACATTGCCCGTCCAGAAACGACCAGATAACGCGGCGGTTTTCGCCATAGTATTCAATGCCGTAAGCCTCTCCGTTTTGGGCATAGGTCAGGGTCTTTCCGGTAACGAGGGCCGCGAATTCCTCGGCCGTCATTGGCGTTTGTGCCAAGGCGGGCATGGCAAGCAGCAACAGGGCCGCAATCCGCATCATGGCTTTGCCGCCCAAATCTCTGCGCGCGGATCCATGACGCGCCGCCACAAGGGCGGGTAAAGTGCCACGAAAGCCATTACCGGCAAGGATCGCGGCAACATCGGCGCGTCGTCGGGCAGTGTCAGCGCCGGAAAGGGCCGGGCGGGATGGGCGTGGTGATCAGAATGGCGCGGGGCGTTCAGCATAAGCGCGGATGAAAACCAATGCGGCGTATTCCACGAATGGCGCGCTGCCACGGGGAGGGGTTTGCCGTTTTCACCGACCTCGCGCGTTAAGCCGTAGTGCTGCACATAATCGGACATGAGCAGTTGCGATTGCGCGAAACCTGCCAGCGCGAGCAGGGCAGGGATACCCCATGGGCCGCCAATCATCGCCGCTAGGGCCAGCATCAGCGCGGCGCCGCCAAGATAGGTCACATAGGGGTGTTGCCAGCGGGGCCTACCTGCACGGGCCAGTCGCGCGCTTTCGACCTGCGCGCCAAGGCGAAACGATCCGCGCCAAGCCCGCCAGATGAACACATAAAGGCTTTCACCACGTCGCGCGCTGCTGGGATCGGCGCGGGTCGCAACATGGACATGATGCACCAACGGATGCGCCGACGTGTGATGCCCGAACAGCACCGAAATATAGACCCACATGCCAAGGTGATGCAGGAAACGCGACGAATGGTGTATCAGTTCATGCGCGTTGGAATTGCTGACTTGGCCAAAAAACAGCCCGGCGGCAGCAAAACCCGCCAGTTTTTCCAGCGGCGACAACCATGTGCCGGTAAGAGCGGCAATCATCAGCGCCAGCAGAGCGAAATGCGCCAGCGCCAGCACGACCGAAAGGGTGTCTGCCTCGGGGAATTCGCGATCTTCGCCGCCCGGCAAGGTCGCAACGCTGACGAATTCGTCCATTGTTGCCGCGATCGCCGTCAGAAAGGCAAATGCTGCCACCGCCCACCAGCCGCCCCAAAGTGCGGCGGCAGCAATCAGCGCAGGTGCTGTCAGCGTGACCAGCGCGAAAAGGATCATCTGGCGCGGCATTGCGGCCCTCTCATTTGGCGTTGGGCCATGGTATAGCACGTAGAAATGGCGGGCCTAGGGTAAGCTGGCATAAAAGCAGGGAAACGGGACATGGCAGGGATCGTATTTGGCGCAGCGGGGCTGTTGTCGCTGGTGTTTTGGCTGCGATTTTGTGTGCACGGGCCAAGCTGGTCCAAGTCGGTGGTCAAGACGGCGGCGGTTGCTTTGCTTGCCGCTGCGGCCTGGGGTGCAGGTGGGCCGATCTGGCTGGTTGCTGCACTTGCGCTTGGGGCGGCCGGTGATTTTTGTCTGTCACGCCACAGCGAGAACTGGTTTCTAGGTGGGGTCGCGGCATTTGCGCTTGCCCATCTTGCATATGTTGTTCTGTTTCAAGACGTTATCGGGCATGATGTTGCGTTGATTTTTACAGGGTGGCGGGTCTTGGTGTCGCTGATCCTGATCTGTTTTGCAGCCACGATGGCGTGGTTACTATGGCCACGCACCGGGGCGTTGCGTTGGCCTGTGATGATCTACCTTTGCATCATCACGGCGATGGGGTTTGCCGCTTTGGCGCTACCCGTAGTTGGGTTGGCAATGCTGGCGGCGTTGCTTTTCATCGTGTCTGACGCGGTTCTGGCCGCTGAATTGTTCCTGATCCCGCAAGACCATGCGGCCCAGAAACGCACGCCCTATGCTGTTTGGTTAACGTATTGGAGCGCGCAGGCACTGTTTTGCTGGGTATTTGCGCTGGCCTAGGCTTCCAAATCCGCCACGGGGGGATTAGGTGGAATGGGCAATGTCATTCCAAAGGGTCGCAAGGGGTCGCATGTCCTTTTTCAAAAAACTCAAGAGCAAGCTGTTCAAGTCGTCCTCCAAGATCGACGAGGGCCTTGATGCCATCGTCGGCGATGGTGGTGAAGAAGAGGCTATCGCTGATGTGGTCGCGCCGGTTGCGGTTGAGCCTGAACCCACGCCCGAGCCGGAACCCACGCCCGATCCGGAAGCAGCACCCGAAGTAGTTGAAGAAATGCTTGACGTGGTGGCCGATCTTGAACCGACGTCACCCGAACCCGAACCCGAACCCGAACCCGAACCCGAACCCGAACCCGAACCCGAACCCGAACCAGTGCCGGAGCCTGAACCGGTGCCCGAGCCTGAACCAGTGCCGGAGGCGCCGCCTGAGCCAGTTGTGGAACCCGTGCCCGAGCCAGCGCCGCAAGCTAGTGTGGTCGTGGCCCCGATAGCGGATATTTTGCAAGAGGTCGCTGACGAACCCGCCCAAAAGGCGGGACTTATCGGGCGGCTTATGGGGCGTGGCGACAAGAAAACTGTCGTGCGGCGCGAGCTTGATGACGACATGCTTGAGCGCCTTGAGGAACTGTTGATCAGCACGGATATGGGCGTGGACACGGCCCTGCGGGTGACGGCAAATATGGCCGAAGGACGCTTTGGCAAGAAGCTTTCTGTGCACGAAATCAAAGAGCTACTTGCCGCTGAAATCACCCGCATCATGGAACCCGTGGCGCGCCCGATGCCGCTTTATCCCAAGAAACCAC
>JBLHNX010000157.1:0-6446 GCA_047622125.1 Paracoccaceae bacterium
ACGCCATTTCATAGAGATAGAAGGCAATCCGGTGCGGTTCATTGGTACGCGCGGCGATTTCGATCAAGCGCGGGAATTCGGCGACTTTCTGGGCCACTTTCAGTTCGGCCTCGTGGGTCAGGCCGGAGAGGTCAGCACCCGCAAGTGTGGTATCGTCCACGACAATCCCTGCCTCGACCGCTTTGCGCAGCACCGACGCAATGCGCGCATGGGCGTATTGCACATAGAAAACGGGGTTGTCTTTGGACTGTTCCGTCACTTTGTCGAAATCAAAATCGAGCGGCGCGTCGTTCTTGCGGGTCAGCATGTGGAAACGGGTCACGTCCTTGCCCACCGCATCAACCACATCGCGCACAGTGATAAACGTGCCCGCCCGCTTGGACATCTTGAACGGTTCGCCGTCTTTATAAAGCTTGACCAGTTGCGCAAGTTTGACATCGAGCGGCACCTTGCCACCCGAGAGCGCCGAAACAGCAGCCTTCATCCGTTTGACGTAGCCACCATGATCGGCACCAAACACATCAATCAGCTGGTCATAGCCACGCTGCACCTTGTCATAGTGATAGGCGATATCAGGCGCGAAATAGGTCCACGACCCGTCCGATTTCATGATTGGGCGGTCCACATCATCACCAAAGTCGGTTGATTTGAACAAAGTCTGCTCGCGCGGTTCCCAGTCTTCGGGAACCTTGCCCTTGGGTGGCTCAAGCTTGCCCTTATAGATCAGGCCTTTGCTGTCCAGGTCCTTGATCGCCGCCTCGATCAAACCCGTACCATAAAGCGATTTTTCGCTGTAAAACAGGTCCATTTCAACGCCAAGCGAGGCCAGATCAATGCGGATCAGCTCCATCATCGCTTCGGTGCCAAAGCTGCGCACATCGTCCAGCCACACTGCTTCGGGCTGGTCGATATAGGCATCTCCGACCTTGGCCTTTAGTGCCTTGCCTGTGTCGATCAGATAGTCGCCGGGGTATGTGCCATCGGGAAATGCCACCTCTTGCCCGTGCGCCTCCAAGTAGCGCAAATAGACAGACCGCGCGAGGACATCGACCTGCGCGCCGCCATCGTTGATGTAGTATTCACGCGTCACGTCCCAGCCAGCAAAATCCAGCAAAGACGCAAGCGCGTCACCAAACACAGCGCCGCGTGTGTGCCCAACATGCAGCGGACCGGTGGGGTTGGCCGAGACAAATTCAACGTTGACCTTTTGCCCCTGCCCCATGTCGGAACGGCCAAAACCGCCTGACGTCAGTGCCGCCGTGATGATCCCCTGCCAAACGGCAGGCGCAAGACGCAAGTTCAAGAACCCCGGTCCGGCAACCTCGGCCACGTCCACACGCGGATCAGCCGTCAGTTTTTCGGCCAAAGCCTCGGCAATATCGCGCGGCTTCATTGCGGCGGGTTTTGCCAGCACCATCGCCGCATTCGTCGCCATATCGCCATGTGCTGCATCACGGGGCGGTTCAACCGTCACAGCGCCTGTGTTCAGACCGGCAGGCAGGCGCCCTTCAGCCACCAACGCATCAAGACAAGTGATCACAAGCTCACGGATTTCGGCAAAGAGGTTCATAAAGGCGGCTTTCATTGGTTCAAAGGCGGTTTAACATGGCCCCGCGTCGCGTCAACGTATGCAGTGCAACAAGACCGGCGCGGTATGCGGCTACCCAATCAGCTTTTCATGGGTTTCCAACGCGAAACGGTCGGTCATTCCCGCGATATAATCCGCAACGATCCGTGCCAACACCGTTTCATCCGCCGCATCGGCCACATCTTTGCGCCATTGCTTGGGCAGATGTTCGGGCTGCGCCATGAACAGCGGGAACAGATCGTTGACCACCTGCGTGACTTCAACCCGCATTTTCACCACGGAAGGCGCGCGATACATGCGGGTGAACAAGAACTTGCGAATGACCTGCAAATCCTTCCACAACGCGGGCGAAAACTGCACCATCATCCGGCCTGCGTGGCGAATGTCGGCGGCAGATTGCGGGTTCAGATCGGCCAGATTTTGACGGCTGACCGCCATCACATCCTCGACCAGTATCCCGAAAAAGCGGCGCAAGGCCTCGTGACGGCGACGATAGTAATTCAGGCCGGGATATTTAGCGTCCACTTCACGGAAACAATCACCGACGATCGGCAGATCCAGCAGATCATCAGTGCCGAACAATTCAGCGCGCAAACCGTCATGCAGATCGTGGTTGTTATAGGCGATATCGTCGGACAAGGCCGCGACCTGCGCCTCGCAACTGGCATGGGTGTGCAATTCCAGATCGTGGCGCGCGCCGTATTCGGCCAGCGCGTAAGGCACCGGATCGCCGACAGGACCGTCGCCCGGAACGGGCGCAACAGGACCATTATGTTTGGCTATACCTTCAAGCGTTTCCCACGTCAGGTTTAGCCCGTCCCATTCGGCGTAGTGACGCTCTAGGTTGGTGACAATCCGAATGGCCTGCGCGTTGTGATCAAAGCCACCGTAAGGCGCCATCAACAGCTGCAACGCATCCTCGCCGGTGTGTCCGAACGGGGTGTGTCCCAGATCATGGGCCAGCGCGACGGCCTCGGTCAGCGCACCATCCAGACCCAGCACACCGGAAATCGTGCGCGCGACTTGGGCGACTTCGATGGAATGGGTCAGGCGCGTGCGAAAATAGTCACCCTCGTGTTCTACGAACACTTGGGTTTTGTGTTTCAGACGGCGAAACGCGCTCGCGTGGATAATCCGGTCGCGGTCACGCTGAAACGGCGAGCGAAATGCGCTCTCGTCCTCGGGATAAAGCCTGCCCCGCGTCCCGGCGGGATTGCAGGCATAGGGGGCTGTCATTGCCGCTGCCTCTTTGTCATCACTATTGGGCGACCTGCCTTGCCGCCCCTGCCTTCGGCTCCTATATTCGCTTTAACCGCAAACCGATAGGCCCCCTCATGTTCACCATCCCCCCCAAAGTTACGACGCGCGCCTTTGAACGGCTCGCGGAAATCGGCGCGAATGCCCAAGGAAAGGCCCTGCGGATTGCCGTTGAAGGCGGCGGGTGCAGCGGGTTCCAGTATGAAATTGATCTGGATGATCCCAAAGACGACGACCTGGTGCTCGAAGGGTCCGGCGAGAAAGTGGTGGTGGATTCTGTCTCTCTGCCGTTTCTGGCCGACGCCGTGATTGATTTCTCGGAAGAATTGATCGGCGCGCGCTTTATAATCGAAAACCCGAACGCCAGCAGTTCTTGTGGGTGTGGGGTCAGCTTTTCGATGTAGCGCGCCCCTATTGGCAGCCATACGCTTTCCATACGCTTTCCGTATACCCAAATCCCCGCCCTATTGCACACGCCGCACACCTATTGGTCGCGGCGTATTGCGTCCGTCGACGGGTCTACTGTTATCGCCCATTTTTCCCCGTGCGCGAATTATAACTTCAAGGATTTCCGTCGAAATACTTTGGTGCGAAATAGCCCATGAGGATGTGCAAATAGAAACGAACTATACGGTTTAGTTCGGAAATTTCATCACTATATCAATCTCATCGGTGGCAAACACGCCACCCCTTACAAAAACCGGAGACTGATATGAAACGTTCCCCCATTGCCCTCGCCCTGATCGCATCCCTTGGCCTTGCCACCGTCGCAGGCGCTGCCAACTATAACACATTCGGCTTGCAAAATGCCCAGGAATCATCCTCGCGGATCGAAGTCGGCCTTGTACGCGCCACAACCGATGGCACCATACAAATCTACAGCTACCATACCGGCGAAACCGGTGCCCTTTTGGGTGAAACAGCCGTTCATGCTGGCGCAAACATGGATGTTTCAGTCAGTGTCGGCACGCGCCCGCTCACAAATGTCATCGCCGTGTTCTATGATGCAAGCGGCACTGCCGTAGCAGAACAAGTGATTGATTTGGGGCGCTAACCCCTCCGCTAAGACATCCTGTCTTACCTCGCAACTGGCCGGCACTTATTGTGCCGGCCTTTTGCATCTTGGGTGCTTGTGCAAAGCCGCGCCGTCAGTCAAAAATGCCCCAACCAAAGGGGCCACATATGAAAATCGCAACGTTCAATATCAACGGTGTTAAAGCGCGCATTGGCGCGCTGACCGATTGGCTTGAAACCTCGCAACCTGATGTGGCCCTGTTGCAGGAAATCAAATCCGTCGACGAAGGGTTCCCCCGAGAAGCCTTTGAAGACATGGGGTATAATGTTGAAACCCACGGGCAAAAAGGGTTCAACGGCGTGGCGATCCTGTCGAAATTCCCGCTTGAAGACGTGGTGCGTGGCTTGCCCGACGCGCAAGGTGCTGGTCGCGAAGGTGTCGACGACGTGGAGGCCCGCTGGATTGAGGCCACAGTTGTTGGCGAAAAAGCGATCCGCATTTGCGGGCTTTACCTGCCCAACGGCAACCCCGCTCCGGGTCCGAAATACGATTACAAATTGCGCTGGATGGAACGTTTGTACGCCCGCGCAAAGACGCTGTTGGAAGGCGAAGAACCCGCGCTTATGGCAGGGGACTACAACATCATTCCTCAAGCGGTGGATGCAAAACGCCCCGATGCATGGCGCGACGACGCCCTATTTCGCCCCGAGAGCCGCGCCGCGTTTCGCCGGATCGAAAACCTTGGATTTACCGAAGGATTTCGCGCCCGTGTGCAGGGCGATGGTCATTACAGTTTTTGGGATTATCAAGCGGGCGCATATGATCGCAACGACGGTATACGCATCGACCATTTCCTGCTGACCCCGCAATGCGCCGATCTGCTGAAAGATTGCTGGATCGAAGCTGACGTGCGAGGCCGCGAAAAGCCGTCAGATCATGTGCCGGTCTGGATTGATATCGCGGCCTAAGCCGTTACGTCATAACCATAAAGCCAGTCCAGCCGGCCTAAAAATGCATTTGGCGCAACCGTCCCCATACCGCGCAAGCCCAAATGGGCCACACGGCGCGACACGCCTGACAGGTGGTATTTCGTGGCATTGGCATTCGCGGTTGAAATCGCGCGCTGCACACGCGCACGGCGAAGGGTCTGATAGGTCGCAAGCGCTGTGGCGATATCGTCGGTCCCATCACATGTCCGCGCCAGAACATAGGCATCCTCGAACGCCAGATTGGCCCCCTGTGCCAGAAACGGCAGCGTCGGATGGGCCGCATCGCCCAAGATTGCGATGTTGCCCTGATGCCAAACTGGCGCGACAGGATGGCGAAACAAACCCCAAAGGCTGACATCCTCGACTTGTTCCAAAATGCCGCGCAAACGTCCCGAAAGCCCGCGATAGGCTTGGCGCAGATTGCCGGCGTCATCCGCGTGGTTCCAGCCTTCGGCGGCCCATTGTTTGCGTTCTTGCACGGCCACGATATTCAGCCGCCCGCCGGGCAAGGGATATGTCACCACATGGCGGCGCGGGGCCATCCAGATACGGGCCACAGGCTCGGCGTCGGGTAAATCAACCACCGCGCGCCAAGCCACCTGCCCGGTAAAGAACGGATCATCCGCGCCGTTCAACCGTGCGCGTATCTGTGATTTCACACCCTCCGCGCCGATAATCAAATCGCCATCCGGCAAATCGCCTTCAATGCGCGCGCCGGTGTGAATTTGCACACCCGCAGCAGCACAACCTGCCATCAATACTGAAATCAGCGCGGCGCGGTGAAAAAAGCGGTAAGGCGGACCATCAAGGTGCGACAAGTCAAACCGCGTGACAGGCTGGCCCGATACAGCGTCCATCGGTTCAACCGCCGTTGCGACGATGGACTGCGCGGCCAGTTGGTCATCAAGGCCAAGGGCTGCCAAAACGCGCGCGCCATTGGGCGTGACCTGAATGCCCGCGCCGACCTCGGTAATCTGCAGGGCCTGCTCGAACACCTGCACCTGCGCGCCACTGCGCGCAAAGGCCAAGGCCGCAGCAAGACCGCCCAATCCGCCACCCACAACGCAAACACGGCGGCCCTTGTTAGAGCCGCCGCCTGAATTATTTGTCAAACTTGTCACTTTTGCCGTCCCGTCTAATCGTCGCGGTGAACCTTTTCACGACGCTCGTGATGCTCTTGCGCTTCAAGGCTCATCGTCGCGATCGGGCGTGCATCAAGGCGCTTAAGGCTGATCGGCTCGCCAGTGCGTTCGCAATAACCGTATTCACCCTCGGCGATTCGACGCAGGGCGGAATCGATCTTGGCGACCAGCTTGCGCTCGCGGTCGCGGGTGCGCAATTCGAGCGCGCGGTCAGTTTCTTCGGACGCACGGTCGGCAACATCGGGAATGTTGCGGGTCTGATCTTTCATCCCCTGAACCGTGTCACGGCTGTCTTCCATGATGTCGGACTTCCAAGCGAGCAGCTTGCGACGGAAATACTCCGTCTGACGATCGTTCATGAATGGTTCGTCTTCGGCGGGACTATAGTTGTCCGGCAGGAACACTTCGGCTTTCATATCTGCTCCCTTGTTCAGGTCAGGCCCGTCTTGCGTCTT
>JBLHNX010000158.1:0-6426 GCA_047622125.1 Paracoccaceae bacterium
ACTATTTCAGACTGTCCGTTACCGCAAAGCCAGCGTCAAGCGCTGCTTACGCCTCAAGGGCGCGGCGCAGCATTTCTATATCATCTGCGATCTGACTGTCCGTCATTTGCAACTCTTGGATGCGTTTAACGCCGTGCATGACGGTGGTGTGATCGCGCCCGCCGAAACGACGGCCGATTTCAGGCAACGAGCGATTGGTCATACGTTTGCACAAAAACATCGCAACCTGACGCGGGCGGGCAAAATTGCGCACGCGCTTGGGGCCAATCATTTCTGACAAGCGAATGTTGTAGTGATCGCTGACTTTGCGCTGGATTTCCTCGACCGTGATTTTGCGATCAGACGAGCGTAGAATATCGGCAAGGCAATCCTGGGCCAAATCCAGCGTGATCTCGCGGCCCACGAGCGATGCAAATGCATAAAGTCGTGTCAGCGCCCCTTCGAGAATACGCACGTTCATCGCGATCCGGTGGGCTATGAATTCAAGCACACCGTCTGACAAAACGACGTCGGGATATTGTGCGGCGAAAATCTGTTCTTTGTTTTGCAGTATGCCAAGGCGCAGTTCGTAATCTGTCGGGTGAAGATCAACCACGAGGCCGCACTGCATGCGTGACTTGATCCGATCCTCGAGATCCTTGATTTCACCCGGTGCGCGGTCAGCGGAAAGGATGATCTGCTTGTTCTGGTCGACCAGTGCGTTGAACGTGTGAAAGAATTCTTCCTGAGTGGATTCCTTGCCTGCGATGAACTGCACGTCATCAACCATCAACACGTCCACGGCGCGGAACATTTGCTTGAAATCAATCATCTTGCGTTCACGTAGGGCCGAAATAAAGCGATACATGAATTGTTCGGCCGACAGGTAAAGCACGTTCAGTTCGGGCTTGGAGCGCTTAAGCTCGTGGGCGATCGCGTGCATCAGATGCGTTTTGCCAAGGCCAACACCGCCATAAAGGAAGAGTGGATTAAACGAGACCGGTCCGCCCTCGGCAACCTTACGGGCGGCGGCATGGGCCAGTTCATTGGGCTTGCCAACGACAAACGCGTCAAACGTAAAACGCGCATCAATGTTGGCGCCTTGGGTCTTGTTGGCGCGCGCGACAGTTTTGGCCTCGGGGGCGGCGCGCTGCGTCGTCTTTGAAACAATAAAGTTCAGGCGCGTAACGGTGTTATGGGCACGCTGGATTTGGTAAAGAATCTGATCGCCAAAGTTTTGTGCGACATAGTTCCCGAAAAAGTTCGTCGGGACATGGAATGTAGCGACACCTTGGGCCAGTTCATGCAGGTGAAGCGGTTCTATCCAATTCTTGAAATTGTTGCCCCCCACAGCCCCCTGCAGCGTTTCCTTCACGTCGACCCAAACAGCGTCTTTCATTCTGACCAAATCCCAAAACCATTATGCCCCACAAGACGCCCCATACGCCCTACGAACGGTTCAGATCGGCCCTGAACAAGAAACAACCCAACGGTGCCGCGTCCCATGCGGCCTCCGCGTTTTGACTCTCGCCATATCAAAAGCTGTTGGATGCAAGGACCGCTCTTGCGGTGCCGTTGTCATCCACAACATTTCGCAGGACATGAAATATCCGAGCCCCGCCGAACTAGTCGGCCAGCCTCGAAATACGGCACCAAATCCATGTCGCGATAGCAGCAACGACACGATCAAATACCCAAAACAACAGCCCGTTTTAGTTGTCGGATACAGACCCGATTAGACCAAAATGGCACTGCGTTTTCTCATGCTCCCCCAGGAACGAAGTGAATCGCATGACTAAGTTAGCAAGGGGTTTGCGGCCACGGCAACTGCAACGTTGGGATTGACTCGGACGTTTCGCAAAAAGAATCTAAGGCGCCTTTGAATCTTATAGGAAAGTTGCCGGCGCTGTTGCCCAAAAGCAAAGGGGGCACGTCTTGCGACATGCCCTCTTGCGGAATTTCAAATTTGGTAATCTGCCCAATTTGAGCGAGTCGCGTTACCTTAGCCGATTGCTTTGACGCGCGAGCTAAGGCGGGACACTTTGCGGGACGCTGTGTTCTTGTGCAGAACGCCTTTGGTGACACCGCGCATCAATTCAGGCTGTGCGGCGCGCAGAGCGGCAGTTGCTGCCTCTTTGTCACCCGAGGCAATCGCCTCTTCGACTTTGCGCAGGTAAGTGCGAATACGCGAACGGCGTGCTTTGTTGACTTGAAAGCGTGCTTCGTTCTGACGCGCGCGTTTTTTTGCTTGAGGGGTATTTGCCATGTGATCGAATCCCACTTTCCGGGTCTGTTAAAACTGTAGCGCGCAAACGCCCGGACCGGGTTTCGTGAACCGGTTGATTCTTGCCTAGGCGGGCATCACGCGCATGTATCGGGGGTCTTTAGGGGGAAAGGATGCAAAAGGGAACCCTGTATTTGCCCTATTTGTCGCGGAATTGCGGTTCGCGTTTCTCTTTGAAGGCGGCCATGCCCTCTTTTTGGTCCTCGGTCGCAAAAAGCGAGTGAAACAGACGGCGTTCATAAATGATGCCTTCGGACAGTGATGTCTCGTAGGCGTGGTTAACTGCATCTTTTGCGGCTGTCGTCGCCAACAGCGATTTCTCGGCGATCTTGCCGGCGGCGGCCAACGCCACTTCTTTCAGTTTCTTGGCAGGCACAACGCGACTGACAAGACCAGATGCTTCGGCTTCTTGGGCGGCCATAAATCGGCCCGTCAGGTGCATGTCCATGGATTTGGATTTACCAACGTAGCGGGTCAGGCGCTGTGTGCCGCCTATGCCTGGGATCACGCCAAGGTTAAGCTCGGGCTGGCCAAACTTTGCGGTATCAGCAGCGATGATAAAGTCGCACATCATCGCCAGTTCGCAACCACCGCCAAGGGCATAGCCAGCCACAGCCGCGATGATCGGCTTGCGCACTTGCACAAAACGCTCTGATTCAGGACCAAAGAAGTTCGCTGTATACATATCGACAAAGGTCTTGTCGGCCATTTCGGTGATATCGGCACCGGCGGCAAAGGCCTTGTCTGATCCGGTGATGACGATCGCGCGAACCTTGTTGCTTTGGTCGGCATCCGCCAGCGCAGTTGTCAGTTCACCCATCAATTGTGAGTTCAGCGCATTGAGCGCATCGGGGCGGTTCAAGGTAATCAGGCACACGTCGTCCTGGATGTTAACGATGATCGTTTCAAACGCCATTGCTTGGCCCCTATTTTAACTTGTCCGTTCACAGTGCTTAGCAAAGCGGGCGCGGTGATCAAGCTATCTTTGGCATTGCGGACAATAGAAAGATGAGCGTCCTCCCTGAACGATTCGCGCAATCGCGCCGGTGCAATCGGGCGTTGTGCAGGGTTCGCCTTCGCGGTCGTAAACCCGAAAAACATGTTGGAAATAGCCTAGTTCGCCGTCAGCTTGACGATAATCGCGCAGGGATGAGCCCCCTGCCTCAATGGCTTCAGACAACACATCTCGGATGATGGGAACAAGGCTAGCGACGCGACGTTTGGAAAGTTGCCCCGCCTTGCATTTCGGGCTGATGTGCGCCCGAAACAGCACCTCGCAGACGTAGATATTGCCAAGGCCGGATACGATTCTCTGGTCCAGCAGCGCGGTCTTGATTGGCGTGTTGCGCCCTGCAAGCCGGGCAATCAGATGAGTTTCGTCGAACGCGTTGCCTAGCGGTTCCGGCCCAAGCTTTTCAATCAGCCAGTGGGTTTCGACACCGTTCGTCGGACTAAGATCCATCGCACCAAAGCGGCGGGCGTCGTTAAAGGTGATACGTGCGCCGTTGTTCATGTCGAGTACCACATGATCGTGTTTTGCAGGTGCAGGGTGGTCATGGTGGAATTGGCCCAGCGGATCACCTGACACAAGCATCCGGCCCGACATGCCAAGGTGAATGATGAGGGTTTCGCCTGTGCTGAGATCAGCAAGGATGTACTTTGAACGCCTGCGCAGCGCCGTCACGCGCGCACCAGTCAGACGCGCGGCCATGTTTTCGGGAAACGGCCAACGCAGATCGGGGCGGTTCACGGCCGCATGCACAATCACCTGTCCTTCCATGGCGGGGACAAGGCCACGGCGGACGGTTTCGACCTCGGGTAATTCGGGCATTACATCCTGTTGTGTTTGCGTTTCTGTTCCTTGGCAAAGGTAAGGAACGCGCGGGCACCTACAAGGTAATTCTGCGTCCGCAACTTTGATCCGTCGAAACGTCAGCACATAGCCCAATTGACGATCCAACGCGCACGAATGCGGCGCGGGATACAAAATGAGAAGACATCACATGAGGATCGGCAGAACGGTCGCTGGAATGTTCGATGTCACCGTTTGCCCTGCGTCAGAATGAGGATTTGTCCTTTGGACCAACAAAGTATAACTCCAACCTGACTTTATTCAGGCGCGAGTATGACATGAGCGACGAATCCCAAACGACGACCCATTTTGGCTTTGAGACCGTGCCGGAAAGCGAAAAAGCGGGCCGTGTGCAGGGCGTGTTCAGCAGCGTTGCCAGCAAATATGACGTGATGAATGATGCGATGTCGCTTGGTATTCACCGCATCTGGAAAGACGCAATGATGGATTGGCTTGCGCCGCGCGCAGGTCAGCGATTGCTTGATGTGGCGGGCGGCACCGGCGATATTTCGTTCCGGTTTCTCAAACGCGCAGGGTCCGGCCATGCGACCGTGCTGGACATCACCGAGAACATGTTGATTGAAGGGCGCAAACGCGCCGAAGCCGCGGACCTGTCGCAGAGCCTTGATTGGACTGTCGGGGATGCGATGGCGCTGCCGTTCGAGGATAACACCTTTGACGTCTACACAATCAGCTTTGGAATCCGCAATGTGACCCGCCCGCAAGAAGCCCTGAACGAGGCGTTTCGCGTGTTGCGCCCGGGTGGCCGGCTTATGGTGCTAGAGTTCAGCCAACTGCCCAATCCGATGATGCAAAAGGCCTACGATCTTTATTCGTTCAACGTGATCCCACCGATGGGCAAGGCCATCACAGGCGATCGGGACAGCTATCAATATCTTGTCGAATCGATCCGTAATTTCCCCGATCAGGAAACATTCCTTGGCATGGTGCGCGCGGCTGGATTTGAAAACGCCAAGTATCGCAACATGTCGATGGGCATCGCGGCCCTGCATTCGGGTTGGAAATTGTAGACGATGCGCGGACCCCATAACATTTGGCGGCTAATCCGCACCGGCGCGACCTTAGAGCGCGCAGGCGCGATGAATGTCGTACTGGACGCATTCGAGGCAGGACCGCTGCTGCGCGCAACTGCGCGCACCTTTGCTTGGCCATTCAAATGGTTGGGGTATCGCGGCGATCCGGCGCTGCCACCGGCGACGCGCGCACTTACCGCACTTGGTCCCGCCTATATCAAATTTGGTCAGGTTCTTTCGACCCGTCCAGATGTTGTCGGCGAAGAAATGGCCGACCAGTTGCGGGTTTTGCAGGACCGGCTTGCGCCCTTTTCGACTGACGTGGCCAGGGCCGAGGTGGAGAAGGAGCTTGGTAAGCCCTTGGATGCAATGTTCAGCGACTTTTCCGAACCCGTCGCTGCAGCGTCCCTCGCGCAGGTTCACAAGGCTGTGCTGGTCGAAACCGGCGAGCCTGTTGCGGTCAAAGTCCTGCGCCCGGGAATCGAGCGTGCATTTGGCAAGGACATCGACGCGTTTTACTTTGCAGCGCGGATGATCGAACTTCTGTCACCTGCAGCGCGCCGTTTACGGCCCATGGACGTTATCACCCATTTTGAGGGAATCGTGCGTGGAGAGCTTGATCTGCGTTTGGAAAGCTCGGCTGCGAGTGAATTTGCCGCCAACACCGCAAGCGATGACGGCTTTCAGGTTCCGGTTATCAAATGGCACTATTCGGCACGCCGCGTGATGACGCTTGGCTGGGCCGAGGGGGTCAGCATTGGTGATACCGCCGCGATTGACGCCGCCGGGCACGACCGCTCTGAGCTGGCCAAACGCGTGCTACAGCTTTTCCTAAGCCATGCGCTGCGTGACGGGTTTTTCCACGGCGATATGCACCAGGGAAACCTGAAGGTTGCAGCAAACGGCGACATTATTGCATATGATTTCGGGATCATGGGGCGGATCGACGAATACACCCGTCGTGTCTATGCCGAAATCCTGTTTGGTTTTATTCGCAAGGACTACCAGCGGGTCGCCGAGGTCCATTTTGAAGCCGGATACGTGCCCGCTGATCAGGATGTCGATGAGTTTGCACGCGCCCTGCGCGCAGTCGGCGAACCGATCTTTGGGATGGATGCCAGCCATATTTCAATGGCGCACCTGCTGTCCTATTTGTTCGAGGTTACCGAACGTTTCGGTATGGAAACAAGGACTGAACTGATCCTGTTGCAACGCACGATGGTCGTTGTCGAAGGTGTTGCGCGAACGTTGCACAGCAAAGTCGATATCTGGGAAGA
>JBLHNX010000159.1:0-6395 GCA_047622125.1 Paracoccaceae bacterium
TCCGGCCTGACCCACGAGGCCGAACTGAAAGTGGCCCAGAAAGTCGCCGAATTCCCGCGCTTGATCGAAATCGCCGCGCGTACCAATGAACCGCACCGGATTGCCTTCTATCTCTATGAAATGGCGTCAGAATTCCACGCCCTTTGGAACCGCGGTAACGATGATACGTCGCTGCGTTTCCTGCAAGATGGTGATTCATCCGCAACACAATCCAAAATCGCGCTGATTCGCGCCGTCGCCGTTGTTATTTCATCCGGTCTTGGTATTCTTGGCGTGACCCCAGCAGATGAGATGCGCTAAAGCGCACGCGTCTGGGCGAGTTGAGGCACAAGCAAGAGACCCGCGGTAAGCGCCCATGCGCTGACCACGAGCGGGCAGCGAGGCAATATGGCAGAGATTCCTTTTGGAGGTGCACCAGGCGGCGCACCACTGCGTGCAGGTAATTTGGTGAACTATGCAGGTGCGTTTGTGTCGCTCGCGCTGGTCGCGGGCGTTGGCGTCTGGGGTTACAAGTTGCTGGTGCGTGACGTGACGGGCGTGCCTGTCGTGCGCGCCATGGAAGGGCCGATGCGATCTGCGCCGGACAATCCGGGTGGCGAAATCGCTTTACATACGGGGCTTGCGGTCAACGCTGTACAGGCCCAAGGCGGCGTTGCAGCACCTCAAGACACGCTGACACTTGCACCCACACAGCCGTCATTGCCCCTGGAAGACCTTGAAGTGGCCCCCGTGGCGCAAACCCCAGAGGTTTCGCCGGCTGACCCGCTTGGTGTCGAAGCGGACGTTGCCGCACTGGATACCCCCCAAACTACGCCGATCGACCCTGACAGGCCCCTGACCGTCGAAGAGGTTCTGGCGTTGGCCGATCTGATCGCAGCAGGTGCTGCGCCGTTGAGCGACCTTGCTGAGGGCGAAGATGTTCCCGTGCTGGTGTCTGTGGCTGATGTCGTGTCTGACGTGGCAGAGGCCGCGTCTGCGACGCCGGCGGTTATCGCCGCCAGTGTGCCCGGTGTTTCGCGGTCTTTGCGCCCGCTGACCCGTCCCGCCAGCGGTTTTCCGGCTCCTGTTATAACACCCGTTGTCGCGACGGCCCCTGACAGTGCACCCGCTGCGGTGAACGAAGCAGTGATCCCCGCGGGCACGAAACTGGTACAGTTGGGTGCTTTTGACAGCGCCGATATCGCAGCCAGTGAATGGACCCGTTTGTCGTCCAGTTTTGGCGATTACATGGACGGCAAAGAACGCCTGATCCAGCGCGCCCAAAGCGGCGGGCGCACGTTTTACCGTCTGCGGGCCATGGGCTTTGCCGATCTGTCGGACGCGCGCCGGTTTTGTTCTGCACTCATGGCCGAAGATGCCGCCTGCATCCCTGTTGTGGTGCGCTAAATGCCGCAAGGCGCGGTTATTTTTGGACCTGAAGGTCACGCCATAACTGATTGGGAAAAATCGTTTTTCCGCGATGCAGACCCGGTTGGATTTATCCTGTTTGCCCGCAATGTTGACACGCCCGACCAGTTGCGCCGCCTAACGGGCGATCTGCGCGCGGCGGTGGGTCGTGATGCCCCTGTTTTGATTGATCAGGAAGGTGGTCGTGTGCAGCGGATGCGCGCGCCGCACTGGCGTGAATACTTGCCCCCGCTGGGTCAGATGGCTGTCGCGCGCGATCCGTTGCGCGCCATGTATCTGCGCTATCGTTTGATTGCCGATGAACTGCGCGCTGTCGGGATTGATGCCAACTGCGCGCCGACGGCCGATGTGGCGGACGGGCAAACCCACCCGTTCTTGCGCAATCGCTGCTATGGTGAAACGGCGAACGTCGTGATTGATGTCGCTCGCGTGGTAGCTGACGCCCTCCTTGCCGGTGGCGTTCTGCCGGTCGTGAAACATATCCCCGGCCATGGCCGCGCGCGGGTCGATAGCCACAAAGACCTGCCACGGGTGAGTGCCAAGCGGGCTGATCTGGATGCGCTGGATTTCGCGCCGTTTAAGGCGTTGAACGACCTGCCGATCGGCATGACCGCGCATATTGTGTTCGAGGATATCGACCCGGACGCCCCCGCAACGACCTCGGCCAAAATGATGCAGGTGATCCGCGATGATATCGGCTTTGGCGGTTTGATCATGACCGATGATTTGTCGATGGAAGCCCTGCAGGGCGATCTGACCACCCGCGCTGCTGCATCAATCGCTGCGGGCTGTGATATTGTGCTGCATTGCAACGGGTTTGCAAAAGAAATGGAACAGGTGGCGGCGGCGACTGGAGCGATGAGCGATTCCGCGCAGGCCCGCGCCGATGCCGCTTTGGCCATGCGCAAAACGCCAACACCGATTGACATTCACGCCTTGGAAGCCGAATTTAACGGGCTTTTAGGCGAGGGGCCGCATGGCTGAGCAAGATCAGTTTCAAGAGGATGTAAGCGACCGGCTTGCCGCCGAGGCGCTGATCATTGACGTCGACGGCTTCGAGGGTCCGCTTGATCTGTTGCTGATGTTGTCGCGCACCCAAAAGGTTGATCTGCGCCAGATTTCCGTGCTCGCCTTGGCCAAACAATACCTCTCCTTTATCGAACGGGCCAAAGAACTGCGTATTGAACTGGCCGCCGACTATCTGGTCATGGCCGCATGGCTGGCGTTTCTGAAATCGCGCCTGTTATTGCCGCCTGATCCAAGTGAGGACGGCCCATCGGGCGAAGAACTGGCCGCACATCTGGCGTTTCAGCTTGAACGTTTGCAAGCGATGCGCGAAGCGGCGGCGAAACTGATGGCGCGTGACCAAAAGGGCCGTGATTTCTTTGCCCGTGGCATTACCGAAGATGTCGCCCGCGTGCGCCGCGTGACCTATACCGCGACCCTGCTGGATTTGATGCAGGGCTATGCGCGTATTCGGACGCGCGATGATTTCCGCCCCTTTGTGATGGACCGCGATTCTGTGTTCACCATGGAAGAAGCCTTGAACCGGATGCGCGGGTTGATCGGCTTTGCGGGGGATTGGACCGACATCCTGTCATACCTGCCCGACGGCTGGGAAACGGACCCCGCCAAGCGCCGTTCGGCCACCGCCTCTACCTTTGCCGCCAGCCTTGAACTGGCCAAAGAGGGCCGCATTGAAATTCGTCAGAGCGAAATGTATTCGCCAATCCAAATCCGTAAGAAGTTGCCCACAGATGGTTGAAATAAAAGAAGAAAGCCTGTTCGAAGCGCCGCCCATGGCCGAACAGGAACGCATGATAGAGGCGATCTTGTTCGCCACTGCCGATCCGGTCACGATCAAGGAAATGGCAGGCCGGATGCCGCATGGCTGCGACCCTGCCGAAGCGCTGGTTCATCTGCGCAAACGCTTTGACGGGCGCGGTGTAAATGTGATCAAGGTCGGCGATGCATGGGCGATCCGCACTGCGCCTGATCTGGGCTTTTTGATGCAAAAAGAAACAGTCGAGGTGCGCAAACTTTCGCGCGCCGCGATCGAAACCTTGGCCATCGTCGCCTACCACCAGCCCGTCACCCGCGCCGAGATCGAGGAAATTCGCGGTGTCTCGGTCAGTCGCGGCACCGTTGATCAGCTTATTGAAATGGAATGGATCAGGTTCGGGCGACGCAAGATGACACCGGGACGGCCCGTGACATTCGTGGTGACGCAGGAATTCCTTGACCACTTCGGCCTTGAAAATGCGCGCGATTTGCCGGGACTGAAGGAATTGCGTTCTGCCGGATTGCTGGAAAACAGACCCCCGCCCGGGACGGGGTTTGAAGCCGGAGATACGGAGAATGGCGATGAGGACCAGACCGAGTTGTTCGAAGACGACTAGCGCCACGAAATCGCCCAAAAGCAGTGCTACCAAGCTTGTGATTTGGGAATTCGGGCAACATGCACTATGTTGCGAGATGAGCAGAATAAAGGACGTGCCATGAATGCCGACCGCATAATTTCGATGATTCTTCGCAGGTTGATGAACACCGGTATCAACAAAGGGATCAATCTGGCCGCCAATCGTGGCCGCGATCCAAACGATATGACTGACGAGGAACGCACACAGGCCAAACAGGCGCGCGATAACGCCAAGCGCGGCCGCAAGGCCATGCAGATGGGCCGTCGTATCGGGCGGTTTTGACGCCTAAGCCTTGAAATGCTTGGATAGTTTCAAGCCTTGTCCTTGATAATTTGACGCAATCTCGCGGCCATAAAGCTGCTGCGGGATTTCTGACATGCGTTCATAGACCAATCGCCCGACGATCTGGCCGTGTTCGAGCACAAACGGGGCCTCGTGGCAGCGCACTTCCAGCACCCCGCGTGATCCGGCACCACCTGCACCGTCCCAACCAAATCCGGGATCGAAAAAGCCCGCGTAATGCACGCGAAATTCACCGACCATCGCCAGATAGGGCGCCATTTCTGCGGCTGTATCGGGTGGGATCGCAATCGCTTCGCGGCTCACCAGGATATAGAATGCACCGGGGTCAAGGATGATCCAGCCATCGGTGGTGCGGACTTCCTCCCAGAAATCGGCGGCGCGATAATGCGCCAATTTTCCCAGATCAATCACGCCGGTATGCGGCTTGGCGCGGTAACCGACCAGATCGTCGTCATGCGGTTTCAGATCGACAGAAAAGCCCAGACCATCGGAAATCACCGCGTCGCCGTTCACGATTGGTGATTTGGCGTGTAGCGCGCGCAGGTCATCGTCGCTGATCACGGTTTTGCCGACGCGAAAGATGATCTGGTTTAGCATCTGCCCCGCTGCTGCAATTACCGAAAATGATTGCGGGCAAATCTCGACGTAAAGCGGGCCGGTGTAGCCATCGGGCACGCGATCAAATTCGGTTCCACGGTCGGTGATGATCCGCGTGAGAAGATCAAGCCGCCCGATGGAGGATTTTGCGCTGGCGGCACCGGATGTGCCAGCGGGCAGGGCAAGGGATTCCATCAAGGGCACCACGTAGACGCAGCCCTTTTCCAGCACTGCCCCGTCGCTTAGGTCAATCTCGTGCATCTGGAAATCGGCCATGCGTTGCGCCACGGTGCGGCTGCGCCCTGCAAGGAAGGATGCGCGCACGCGATAGGCCTTGGTGCCAAGGCGCAGATCAAGTGACGCAGGCTGAATTTGCGCCTGCGCAATTGGTGCACTGGCGGTGATTGCGCCAATCGCGATCATGCCCTGCATTTGACGGTCCGAAAGGACACCGGAATTGAGCATGATCATTGTGCCTTTCGCTTGCGCAAAAACAAAACGCCCGCAGCGCTATTGCGCGAACGGGCGGTTATGTTGGTCGGGCTAGCAGGACTCGAACCTGCGACCTTCCGTCCCCCAGACGGACGCGCTACCAGACTGCGCCATAGCCCGACTAAGGCGTCTTCATACTGGTTTTTTGCCCGTGGGCAAGCCGCAATCGCGATTTCTTTGCCTGTGTCAACGGGGCGCCGTGTCAGTTGCGCGCCATGCGATCACGCAGGGCTTCGAGGCGGGCCACAAGCGGGGCAATCTCGGCTGCTTTGCGGCGCACAAGGCCGGGTCTTGCATGCCGCAAGAGCCGCTGGATGCGTGGCGGAGCCCGCATATCGTCATCCGCAGGATCATCTGGGATATTGGCCAAAACGGCCTCGTTAAGTTCACTCGCAACCTTGGGG
This sequence comes from Paracoccaceae bacterium, assembly GCA_047622125.1. Classification (GTDB taxonomy): domain Bacteria; phylum Pseudomonadota; class Alphaproteobacteria; order Rhodobacterales; family Rhodobacteraceae; genus SW4. Next base: position 5,624 of record JBLHNX010000159.1, read on the forward strand.
GAAGCATCCGCAGTATCTGCAGGCGCGTCGGCAACCGGCTTGGACAGTGGCACGACGTTATCGTCTGTTTTGGCAGTGGCCGCATCGCGTGCAGGCGTTGGGCTTGGCGAAGTGGTTTCAGCGCTAACCTTGGGTGCTTGATCGGGTTGGTCTTTGGGGGTGATGTTCTTGGCGGCGGCGGGTGTATCCGCTTTCGGGCCATGGTCGGCCACATGGCCCACGCCCTGTTCGCGCAGCAGCTTTTGCACGCCTTTGATGGTCATGCCTTCGTCGTGCAGCAGGGTCTTGATGCCGCCCAGCAGGGCCATGTCATCGGGGCGGTAGTAACGCCGCCCTCCGGCACGCTTTACGGGTTTGATCTGACTGAATTTGCTTTCCCAAAACCGTAACACGTGGGCGGGCGTATCCAGCCAAGTCGCGACCTCGCTGATCGTGCGAAAGGCTTCCCGAGACTTGCTCACGCCTGTGTCCCCTTAGCTTTTGTTGCCAGTGGCAACGCGGTCTTTCATCAGGTGCGACGGGCGAAAGGTCAGAACGCGGCGCGGGTGAATTGGCACCTCTTCACCGGTCTTCGGGTTGCGGCCAATGCGGGCTGCTTTGGCGCGCACCGAGAACGTCCCGAAGGACGAGATCTTGACAGCTTCACCGCGCACAAGTGCATCAGACACATGTGTCAGCACGCTTTCCACAAGATCGGCGCTGTCGTTGCGTGAGAGACCAACTTCGGCATGGACAGCTTCGGCTAGATCCATGCGTGTGAGTGTCTTATCGG
>JBLHNX010000160.1:0-6366 GCA_047622125.1 Paracoccaceae bacterium
CAAAAGCAATGCACCGATACCCACTGTTCCAACCTTTGTTGGTGCATGCAAACGGGTCATCGGGTCATTGAATTTCAGCAGGCCAATCACCCCGATCAGCGCGAAAATAGCACCGATAAACAGAAAAACCGCGACGGCATATGTTGCGACGATGTCAAAACTCATTCGATGATATCCCCCCGCAGAACAAAGCGCGCATAGGCGACTGTGGACACAAAACCCAGCATCGCAACCAGCAAAGCCGGTTCGAAATACATCCGCGTCCCCTGCCACATGCCTAACAACACAATTAGGCCGATCGCGTTCACGACCATCGTATCAAGTGCGAGAATACGATCACCCGTGGTTGGACCGATAAATAGCCGGACCATGGACAGCATTTGCGATATTGCCACCACGATAAAGGCCGTGATCAGTGCGAAATTCATAAGTTCAATTGCGGCGCTCATACGAAAATCTCCTTTAGGCGGCGTTCGTAGCGTTGCTTGATGTCACGGGCGACACCGTCTGGGTCGTCGGTGTGCAAGGCATGCACCAAAAGCGAATGCCCGTCATTGGACAGATCAGCCGACACCGTGCCCGGCGTCAGGGTGATCGTGCCGGCCAAGACGGTTATAGCTTCGGGTTGGATCAGATCAAGCGGCACCACAACCCACGCCGGGCGCAGTTTCGAATTTGGTTTGGTCAGCACGATCCAAGCGACCTCTATGTTGGCCACAACGATGTCCCACATGACAATCACGGCGTAGACAAACATTTTGCCAAGCCGGAATCCCTGGGGCGTATCCGGCCACCAGACCGATGTGCCCCATGGGATGATAACCCCAAGGATCAGACCGAATACAACCATCCCAGCCGAGATTTCGTTTTGCAACAGGGTCCAAACGGCCGTCAGGATCAATGTCAGGAACGGGTGCGGGATTAACCAATAGAATCCACGTTTCAGCATGTCAGTGATCCCCCCCATCAGCGGGCGTGCTTAGCTTACCGGGCGTTTCGAGCACATTGGTAATGTAGGCATCTGGTTCAAACAATTGTTCGGCAATGCTTGTGGTATAGGCTGTCACCGGTCCTGCAAAAACCGTGTGCGCGATCAACAAAGCAAGCAGGCCGCCAACCGCCACATAAGACAGGGTTGAAGGGGCTGGACCCGGATCAACGTCTTCGGGCATGGGGATGCTGCGCGCCTTCCAGAATAGCGTGCTGCCCGCACGACCAAAGGCAACGACCGATATCAGGCTGCCGATCAATACAAACGACCAGATCCACACAACCGAACCATTGCCAAAGCTGGCATCAAGAATCAGCAGCTTGCCCAGAAAGCCCGAAAGCGGCGGCAGACCCGCCATCGCGATGGCCGCCATAAAGAACAGCGCCGCAGTGGGAACGGCACCCGCCACAGGCCATGTTGCTTGCAAACGCAGATTGGCGCGGCTGTCCTTAACCATGTCGACAATCAGGAACAACGATGCCGCAGCCAAGGTCGAATGCACCATATAATAAAGTGCGGCAGCGATGCCTTGGGGGGTAAACAGGCTCACCGCCAGCATCACCATCCCCATTGATCCGATCACCGCGAATGCGACCATACGGTCCAGTTTTTTGGCAGCCAGCACGCCGATCATCCCCAGCGCAACCGTTGCCAGTGCGGCGACCATCAACCAATAGTCATGCATGCCCGCCGTTGGTCCGTGATCGGGAGGAAAGATTAATGTGTAGACGCGGATGATCGCATAGGCGCCCACCTTGGTCATGATCGCAAACAAGGCCGCCACCGGTCCGGGCGCTTCGGCGTAGCTGCTGGGCAGCCAGACGTGCAGCGGCACAATCGCCGCCTTGATGGCAAAGACCAACAACAACAGCACTGCCGCAAGACGGATCCCCACTGTTGCGTCTGGCGATACCATCTGCACACGCAGGGCCAAATCGGCCATGTTCAGCGTGCCGGTTTCCGCGTAAATCGCTCCAAGCGCGAACAAGAACAGCGTCGATCCAACAAGGTTGAACAGCACATATTGCGTGCCCGCCCGCAGCCGCGCATTGCCGCCGCCGTGGATCATTAAGCCGTAAGATGCAATCAAGAGCACCTCGAAGAACACGAACAGGTTAAAGACATCGCCCGTCAGAAACGCACCCATGATGCCCATCAGCTGAAACTGAAACAGCGCGTGGAAATGTCGCCCGCGTTCATCCCAACGTGACCCGATTGTATAAAGCATCACCAGCAACGCCAGCACCGCCGTCAACAGAACCATCATCGTCGACAGGCGATCACCCACAAGGATGATCCCGAACGGGGCTGCCCAATCGCCAAGCTGGTAAATCATCACAGTGCCATCGCTGGCCTGCCACATCAGCGCCAGACCAAGCACGATTTGTGCCGACACCCCGACCAGCGAAAACACCCGCTGGATACCGATATGATAGCGGGCAGCCAGCACGATAAAGGGCGCAAGGATCGCCGGCAGGATAATGGGCACGATCAGCCAATGTGTCATGGCCTGCCCTCCTGTGGTGTCACATCGCCGGCGTTTTCAACACCGGTGTCGTCGTCATCGTCGACAAGCGGATCGTTCACCAGATCGGTGTTATTACCAAGGTAAGACCCCAAGGCCATCATCACGATCACCGCCGTCATCCCGAACGAAATCACAATCGCGGTCAGCACCAAGGCCTGCGGCAGTGGATCGGCATAAAGCGTGGCGCTGTCATTCAAAATCGGCGGTGCACCGACCGTCAGCCGCCCCGAGGAGAACAGAAATATGTTCACCGCATAGGTTAGCAGCGACACACCCATGATCACCGGAAACGTGCGCAGGCGCAGCAGCAGGTAAATCCCGCCTGCGGTCAAAATACCGATCGCGGACGCAACAAGAAGTTCGAGACTCAACATCATGCGCCCTCCTCCGTGCTGGCCTGTCGAGACGGATCAATATCCATTGGGTGCACGCTGTCCTTTGTGTGGGCCGTGCGCGCAAGGCGCGAAAAGCTTTCCAGCGTCAGCATGACCGCACCGACAACCGCCAAAAGCACGCCCAGATCAAAAATCGCGGCGGTCGCCAGTTCAAACTTTTCAAACGGCGGAATACGCACATAGGTGAAATCGGTGGTCAGGAACGGCTTGCTGACAAACCAGCTGCCAATCCCCGTCAGACCCGCCAGCAACACGCCTGCGCCGATCACCCCGTGATAGGGATATCTCAACCGGCTTGAAGCCCAACTAAAGCCGCTGGCCATATACTGCATCACCACAGCGATCGACACGATCAGACCGGCGATGAAACCGCCACCCGGTTCATTGTGACCACGCAAGAAAATGTAAAACCCGACCATCAGCACAACGGGCATGATAACGCGGGTCAGCACGACCATCATCATCGGGTGCATCCCCCCTGCCCTTGGCTGATCGGGTACACGGTTCAAAAGGCGCGCGCGCACGGGGCCGTTAAACAGTGTTTCGGTCAGCGCATAGATCAGCAGAGCTGCGATCCCCAGCACAATGATTTCGCCGTAGGTGTCAAAGCCACGAAAATCCACAAGAATCACGTTGACCACATTGGTCCCACCGCCGCCCTTATAGGAATTGGCCAGATGGAACTCGCTGATCGGCGTCGCCACGGCGTCGCGCAGCAGATAATGCCAAGCCATCGCCATCGCGCCAAAGCCACCGGCAACCGCAACAAAAGCGTCGCGCACACGGTGCAGCACGGTGCTTTCGACGGGGCTGCGGTTGGGCATGAAATTCAGGGCCAGCAGCAGCAGGATGATCGTCACAACTTCGACTGTGAACTGGGTCATCGCAAGGTCTGGTGCGCTAAAGTAGACAAATCCGACCGATACCATCAGCCCGACAATGCCGATCAGGATTAGCGCCAGCAGACGATTGCGATGCAAAAACACCAACCCAAAGGTCGCCGCGACCAGCATCGCCCATCCGGCTAAAGCGACGGGAGTTGCGGCTTGGGGCGCGCGTGTCGCAGCGCCCTGTACGCCGGTGATCCAAGCAAAATATCCAGCACCGATGATCGTGACTGCCGCGATCGCGGCATAACGGCTAAACGCGCCATTGTGCAACGGCAGGATCAGACTGCGCGCCAGTGACACAAAGCTAGAAATAGTCGCATCAAAGATCACCTTTGCCTCGGGGCGCGGTGTGGCGTCCCAGATCTTTTGCAAGACACTATGCATAATCACGAGGATCACACCGCCACCAACCGCGGCCAATGACATATAAAGTGCCGGCACCAGCCCATGCCAGATTTTGATATAGGCATGGGGTAACTCGGCAGTTGTGCCAAGAACCGACGCGGTGACGATCTTGACGAAATCCTCGACCAGAAACGGCGCGACGCCGATCGTGACGACAAGGACCACAAGAAACGCAGGTGGGCCCCAAAGGCCAAATCCGGGGTCATGCGGCGCTGCGGGATAGTCATCACGCTTTGGCCCAAAGAAGGTATGCGCAATCAGGCGGAACGAATAACCAGCCGAAAACAACGCGGCGAGCGTCGCCAAAGCGGGCACCAGCCACCACGTGTCGAACATCACCGTCTGCGTGGATTCTTCGAGCATCATTTCCTTGGACAGGAACCCGTTCAACAGTGGTACTCCCGCCATCGACAGCGCCGCAATCGTCATGATCACGGCCGTGATCGGCATCAGGTGGCGCAACCCGCCAAGGCGGCGAATGTCGCGGGTGTGGGTCTCGTGATCGATGATGCCTGCGGACATGAACAGCGCGGCTTTGAAAGTCGCGTGGTTCAGGATATGGAATACCGCAGCAAAGGCCCCAAAGGCGGTGCCGGTCCCCAATAACATGGTGATCAGCCCCAGATGCGACACCGTTGAAAAGGCCAGAATCGACTTGAGATCATGTTTGAACAGCGCAATCACGGCCCCCAGCACCATTGTGATCAGCCCTGCCCCTGTGACGAGCACAAACCATTCCGGCGTGCCAGACAGCACCGGCCACATACGCGCCATCAGGAAAATACCGGCTTTGACCATGGTGGCCGAGTGCAGATAGGCCGACACAGGTGTGGGCGCGGCCATGGCGTGCGGCAGCCAGAAATGGAACGGGAACTGCGCGGATTTCGTGAATGCACCCAGCAGGATCAGCAGCAGCGCAGGCACATAAAGTGGATCGGCCTGAATAAGATCGCGGTGCTGTAAGATGACTGACAACTCATAGCTGCCGACAATCTGCCCAAGGATCAGCATCCCGCCGATCATTGCCAAGCCGCCCATGCCTGTCACAGCCAGCGCCATACGCGCGCCTTGGCGTCCTTCGGGAAGGTGTTTCCAATAGCCGATCAACAAGAACGACGACAGCGAGGTAAGTTCCCAGAACACCAACAAAAGCAGGATGTTGTCGGATAGAACAATCCCGACCATCGCGCCCTGGAACAGCAACAGATAGGTGAAAAATTCACCCATATTATCGTCGCGCGACAGGTAGTGGCGCGCATAGGCAATGATCAAAAGGCCGATGCCAAGGATCAGGAAGGCAAAGAAAAAGCCCAACCCGTCAAGCATCAGCGTGAAATTCAAACCCAGCAACGGCATCCAGTCGATGCCAACGGTCACAACCTCGCCCGCAAGGACGCTAGGCAGGTTGGTTAGCAGCCCGATAAACGCGGCAAGCGACACCATGAACGTGACACCCGAACAGGCGGCACGTCCGGCCTGATTCATCAATCCAGGGAGCAACGCCCCAAGAAACGGCAAGGCAACGATAAGGAAGAGGGACACGCGAACTCCTGATCAGGTTTACTTGGGGTCGGTCTTTTATGAAGGGTTTTCAGGCAGCCTCAAGCGAAACCCATTCAAAATTACCAAAAAACACCTTCACATGGCCCAATTAGCACCTATCCCTTGATTACCAACCTTTTCGGGGTCGCACAGAACTTTTCGTGGCCGGTTTCGGTGATCAGGATAGGCTCGGTGATTTCGATGCCGCCATCGTCAAGCCAAAGTGCAGGCATGAAATGGAACGTCATGCCCGGTTCCATCACCGAAATGTCGCCCGCGCGAAACGACATCGTGCGCTCGCCCCAGTCGGGCGGATAGCTGATCCCGATGGCATAGCCGCAACGGCTGTCCTTGTGAAACCCGTGCTGCGCCAATGTAGCGTTGAACGCACGCGCGACGTCCTGACATTGATTGCCGGGGCGGGCCAGTTCCAATGCCGCCTCGGTCGCATCGGCCACGGCGGCATCGGCGTCCAGATACTTTTGCGGTGGCTTGCCCAGAAACAGCGTGCGCGATTGCGGGCATTGATAGCGCCGGTGCGCGCCGGCAATTTCAAAGAACGTCGCCTCGCCGGTGCGCAGCGGCGTGTCGTCCCACGTAAGATGCGGTGCCGTC
>JBLHNX010000161.1:0-6358 GCA_047622125.1 Paracoccaceae bacterium
GTCTGGCTGCAAATACCCAACGAACATGGCTGGGTCGAGTGCCCCTATTGTGATGCCAAGTTTGTGCACAAGGACTTTGAAGGCAAGGTGTGACCGGTTGTGTGATCCGGCCGGCGACGGTCGCCGACGCGGATGATCTGACAGGTGTGTTTGCAGCTGCCTATGCGCAGGCAAGTGCGGATATTCCTGATTTGCCAGACGTGACGGCAGGGTTGGCCGAAGACCTGGCGCAACAGACGTGTTTTGCTGCACTTTGGGACGGCGCGATTGTTGGCGGTTTGGTTCTTGGGCTGCATGGCGATTACGGGCATCTGATCAATGTAGCGGTGTCGCCGGATTACGGTGGCAAAGGCATTGCCAAGGCGCTGATCGCGGTTGCCGAAAGTACGTGCCGTGCGGCAGGGCTGTCGCAAATGCGGCTGGCGACGCATGTTAAGATGCCGCAAAATGTGGTGATCTATGGCCGATTAGGCTGGGTTGAAGTCAGCCGCGATGATCGCAAGATAATGATGACGAAACAGCTGTAATGGCAATCGAGGAGGCGGCGATGACTGCGAAAGCTGGGCAATTTGGCAAAGGCTGTCATCTGCATCTAATTGACGGATCGGCGTTTATTTTCCGCGCTTATCACGCGCTGCCGCCATTGACGCGCAAGTCTGACGGCTTGCCAATCGGGGCGGTATCGGGCTTTTGCAATATGTTGCAGCGCTATGTGGACGGGAACACCGGTAGCGACGTGACCCATGTGGCGGTTATTTTCGACAAGGGCAGCCACACGTTTCGCAACGATATGTATGATCTTTACAAAGCCAACCGCGAGGCGATGCCCGAGGATTTACGCCCGCAGATGCCGCTGACACGTCGCGCAACGCAGGCGTTCAACATCGCCTGTGAGGAGATGGAGGGCTTTGAGGCCGACGACATTATCGCCACGCTTGCCTGTCAGGCGCGCGATGCTGGTGGCCGTTGCACGATCATTTCCAGCGATAAGGACATGATGCAGCTGGTCGGTGACGGCGTCGTCATGTTTGATGCGATGAAAAACCGCGTGATTGATCGTGACGGGGTGATCGAGAAGTTTGGCGTTGGCCCCGAAGGCGTTGTCGATGTGCAGGCGCTGGCCGGCGATAGCGTGGATAATGTGCCCGGCGCACCGGGGATTGGCATCAAGACGGCGGCATTGCTGATCAACGAATACGGTGATCTGGACACACTGTTGGCGCGGGCAGGCGAGATCAAGCAGCCTAAACGCCGCGAGAGCCTGATCGAGAATGAAGCGCAGATCAGGTTGTCCAAACGACTTGTGCAACTGGATTGTGCGACGCCGATTACCTTCTCGCTGGAGGATCTTGAGGTCCGCGATCCTGACCCCGAAGTTCTGTTGGGGTTCCTCGCGGAAATGGAATTCCGTACGATTGTAAAACGCATTTCTGACAAGCTGGGTGTTGAAGCGCCCGTGCTGCTTGATACGACGCCCGAAGGGGCGAACCCGTCTGGCGAAGACGCGGAACAGGTGGCATTTGACCCCGAGAAATACGAGTGGGTGCGCGACGCTGAGGCGTTGAAGGTCTGGATTGATCGCGCCTTTGAGCGCGGGGTTGTGGCGGTCGATACTGAAACCACGGGCCTCAATGAAATGCGCGTCGATCTGGTGGGGATTTCGCTGTGCGTAAATGCAGGCGAGGCGTGTTACATTCCGCTGATCCACAAGGCAGGTGGCGCGGATGATCTGTTTGGCAGTGATGAACTGTCTGAGGGGCAAATGGGCGTTGAAGAATGCCTTGATATGCTGCGCCCGATGCTGGAAGACGACAGCATTCTGAAAATCGGCCAGAACATGAAATACGATGCCAAGATTTTGCGCCGTTACGGGGTGATGGTTGCGCCGTTCGACGACACGATGTTGATGTCATATGCGCTGAATGCGGGGCTGCATAATCACGGAATGGATGCGCTAAGCGAGCGCTATCTGGCGCATGTGCCGATCCCGATAAAACCGCTACTGGGCGTTGGGAAATCGGCGATCACATTTGATCGCGTGCCGGTCGACGAAGCGGTGAAATATGCCGCCGAGGATGCGGATATTACCCTGCGTCTTTGGCAGGTCTTCAAGCCGCAGTTGCACCAAAAACAAGTGACCACGGTTTATGAAACGCTGGAACGCCCGCTGTCGCCTGTCTTGGCAACAATGGAGATGCACGGGATCAAGGTCGACCGTGATACGCTATCGCGCATGTCCAATGCATTCGCGCAGAAAATGGCAGGGCTTGAGGCGGAAATTCACGAACTTGCGGGCCGGTCTTTCAATGTGGGATCGCCTGCGCAGGTCGGCGAAATCCTGTTCGAGGAGATGGGCTTAGAGGGCGGCAAAAAGGGCAAAAACGGAAAATACGCCACGGGTGCGGATGTGCTTGAGGATCTAGCGACCGAACATGATCTGCCCGGTCGTGTGTTGGACTGGCGCCAGTTGGCCAAGCTGAAATCGACCTATACGGACGCCTTGCAAGACCATATCAACCCCGACACGGGCCGCGTGCATACGTCATATGTGCAGACCGGCGCGACGACGGGGCGCTTGGCCTCGACTGATCCGAACCTGCAAAACATCCCCGTGCGCACCGAAGAGGGGCGGCGTATTCGCGAGGCGTTTGTGGCGGATGAGGGCAAGGTTCTGGTGTCGCTTGATTACAGCCAGATTGAGCTGCGGATTTTGGCGCATGTGGCAGGGATTGATGCGCTGAAACAGGCGTTTAAGGACGGTCATGATATCCACGCGATGACGGCCTCGGAAATGTTCGATGTGCCGCTGGATCAGATGACGCCCGATGTGCGCCGCAAGGCCAAGGCGATCAACTTTGGTGTGATTTACGGGATTTCCGGCTTTGGTCTGGCGCGCAATTTGCGCATTCCAAGGTCCGAAGCGCAGGGGTTCATTGACCGCTATTTCGAGCGCTTCCCCGGTATCCGCACCTATATGGACGACACGGTAAAGTTCGCCAAAGAGCATGGGTTTGTACAAACCATGTTTGGCCGCAAAATTCACACGCCCGAGATCAACGCCAAGGGGCCAGGGGCAGGCTTTGCCAAGCGCGCGGCGATCAACGCGCCGATCCAAGGGACGGCCGCTGATGTGATCCGGCGCGCAATGATCCGCATGCCCGATGCGATAGCCGGTCAACCTGCGAAAATGCTGCTACAGGTCCACGACGAACTGCTGTTCGAGGTAGAGGACGGGGCGCAGGATCAGCTGATTGCGACGGCGAAAGACGTGATGGAAAACGCCGCGATGCCCGCCGTGAAAATCGACGTTCCATTGATCGTCGAGGCAGGACAGGGCGCGAATTGGGCAGAGGCGCACTAATGCAAAACGGGGCCACGATGGGCCCCGTTCCATTGGTCGTATGACCGGTTTAGTTGACCTTATCAGCCTCGATCACGTCAGCCTTTTTCGCAGCAGATGATGCGATCGCGATCTGACGTGGTTTCAGCGCCTCGGGCACTTCGCGGATCAGGTCAATGTGCAGCATGCCGTTTTCAAGGCTGGCACCTGTCACGCGGACGTGGTCGGCCAGATGGAACCGGCGTTCAAACGCGCGCGTGGCGATGCCACGATGCAGATAGCTGCGCGATTTGTCATCCTCGGTCGGATTCTTGCGACCCGCGACCAGAAGGGCGTTCTCGCGCACTTCGATTGACAGGTCTTCGTCAGCAAAACCAGCTACGGCAAGCGAAATGCGCCAGCCGTCATCAGCGGTCTTTTCGATGTTGTAAGGGGGGTAGCTTTGGGTGCCTGCGTCATTGGACAAAACCCGATCCATCAGGTCGGTGATCTGGTCAAAGCCAACAGTGGCACGGTGCAGTGGTGCAAGGTCAAAAGTTCGCATAGTGGTATCCTTTATCAAGCGATTCCAAAGATGTAATGCCTTCCCGAACGGGACAGGCGGTGGTTACGGCACCCGTAAATGGCGTGCCGATACATTCTATTTGGGGATACTTTTTTCGCTTTCAAGACCCACTAGGGCCGCACGAATTTGGCACCTGTCTGCGTGCGTTCACCCGATGTGATGACGCGGACCTGGGTTGGGGGGGTGTTTTGATAGGTGCCGCCACCAGCCGCCAGTTGTGCGCGCAAAAGCGTTAGCGGTTCCGCCAAGACCGACCCGAACGATATGGTCGCGCTATTCAACTCTGCCTTGCCGGACACCACCGACACAATACGCGCCACGCCGTTTTCCATGCGAAAAATAGGCGCGCCCGATGACCCGAAGTCGATGTTGCAGGTCGTCACGAACATGCCTTGCTGTTCGCCAATTATCGCGCAGACCTGCTGTAGCGACGGGGCCTCGGCGCGGTCGTGCGCATAAGAGACCACGCCGACCTGGGTGCCTGCGGTCGCGCCTTGGGCGGTTTCGAACGGAACAATCTGGGTGGAGCGGATCGGCTGATCCAGTTCCAGCAGTGCGACGTCAAATTGCACGGTGCTTGTGTCGCCGTCGCCGTGATGCACATAGGCCGGATGCACGACCGCACGGCGTACGCCGCGATAGGCCAGTGCACGACCGTTGCGCATGCCCGCCAGAAATTGGATGCGGGCAGGGTCGATTTGCGTGGCGGTCGCATTGTCATAAAGGCAATGCGCAGCCGTCAGCACCAATTCGGGTGCGATCAAGGCGCCGGTGCAAAAGCCTTTGTCGTCAATATCAAGGCGGCCAACGGCCTCCCATCCGCGCGCAGCGTCGCCGGTTTGCATGGACGAAAGTGCGCTGTCCTGCGCCTGCGCCATAGCCGCAAACACAAGCAAAAGCCCGAGCGTTAGAAAGATTTGCCGCATTGGTTCACCCTTGTTGCCAATTCGCGTAGCAAAAAGTTGTGGCACAAATGGGGCGCTAACGCAGGATCGGCACCTGTGGTTCTCGCTTGCCCGTTGCGGTGAGGGCAGGCGGTTGTGGCCCGCCTGTTGCCCAATCCAGTAATTCAACGGTGTGCACAATCGGCACGTCGGTGCCGCCGCCGATCTGGATCATGCAGCCGATGTTACCTGCGGCGATGATGTCGGGGGTCAGCGCCTCCAAGGTATCCACCTTGCGGGCTTTCAACTGCTTGGAGATTTCCGGCTGCATCAGATTGTAAGTGCCTGCGGACCCACAACAAAGATGGCTATTGGCGGGCTCTAGCACGGTGAATCCGGCGCGTTTCAACAGGTCTTTGGGGAACGTCTTGATCTGTTGGCCGTGTTGCAATGAACAGGCGGCGTGATAGGCGACTTTGGTGCCTCTTTGCGCGCCTTCGGGCAGGTCGAGCTTCATCAAAATTTCGCTGACGTCCATTGCAATCGCGCTGACCCGCGCGGCGTCGGCGGCCAGTGGATCATTGCGAAAAATGTGCCCGTAGTCTTTGACGGTCGTGCCGCAACCGGATGTGTTGATCACGATTGCATCCAACCCGCCCGCGTCCATCTCGCGCACCCATGCGCGGATGTTTTTGGCGGCGGTCGCATGGCTTTCGGTTTCCTTGCCCATGTGATGGGTCAGCGCACCGCAACAGCCCGCGCCCTCGGCCACGACAACTTCGGCTCCGAACCGCGTGAGCATGCGGATGGTGGCATCGTTGATATCGGTGTTCAGCGCTTTTTGCGCGCAGCCTGTCATGAGGGCGACGCGCATGACCTTGTTGGTGGCGGGAAATGTCTGCGGGTCATCATTGCGCGACACTGGCGGGATGGTCTTGGGGGCCATTTCCAACATCGCGCGCAAGCGGGCATCGGGCATCAGGCGGGCAAAGGGCTTGCCAATCTTGGCACCCAGCAAGGCCACACGGAACCGCATCGGGTAGGGTAAAATCCGCGCCAGAACCCAGCGCAAGAAGCGGTCCGTCAGCGGGCGTTTGTAGTTGTTTTCGATATAGGTGCGCGCGTGATCGACCAGATGCATATAATGCACGCCGCTGGGGCAGGTCGACATACACGCGAGGCACGACAGGCAACGGTCGATGTGTTTGACGGTGTTGGCATCAGGCACACGGTCGTTTTCCAGCATGTCCTTGATTAGATAAATCCGCCCGCGCGGGCTATCGAGTTCATCGCCAAGCACCTGATAGGTCGGGCAAGTCGCCGTGCAAAATCCGCAATGGACACAGGCGCGCAGGATATCGTTGCTGCGCTGGGTCGCTGGGTCTTGCAGTTGTTGTTCGCTAAAGGTGGTTTGCATCAGCCCATGACCCCGCTGTTAAGAATGGCACGCGGATCAAACTTGGCGCGCAGGCCCGCCGACAGGGCGGTGACGGTTGCGTTTTCGGGGTGGAATGCGGGCAGTGCGGCGCGGGTTTCGGCGCTGGCACGGATTAGCGTGGCGTGGCCGGA
>JBLHNX010000162.1:0-6358 GCA_047622125.1 Paracoccaceae bacterium
ACGCACGGTGCGCCCCGAAGGTGTCGCACAGGTCATGCAACATTTCCTTGCAGCACACGGATTGTCCGCGCGCCCCCCCGCCGATCAACAAACAAGCCTGCCCGATAGCACCGTCAGCGACGATGACGCCGACCTGATCTGCGACGAACTCCTGTTGGACGCGTTTGCAAAATGACCCAGCGTATTGTTATATTTGGCAATTCCCACATCGCCGCCCTGAAATATGCGCTGCGTGAAACGCCGGATGCATGGCCCGATATGGCGCTGACGTTGGTCGGCGCGCACCGCGAGCATTTGATCGACGTCGCGATCATCGACGGCATTCTGCGCCCCGTTTCAGACGACGCAAAGCGTAACTTCAACAACCTGAATGGCTGCGAGCTGGTCAATCTAAACCAGTTCGACGCCGTCGCGATTTCAGGGTGCGAGGTGACGTTCAATCACGCCTCGGTGCTTTATAAAAACGCGCGCTGGCCTGAATTGCCGTCGATCGCGAAAATGCAAAATCTGGCCTCCATGCGCGAGCGTCTGGTGTCGGTCAGCCTGTTTGACACATGTCTGCGCGACGCACTCGCGAAATCCATTGGCGTGCAGCTTGCCCATAAGATCAAAACCGCCCAACCCGATCTGCCGGTGTTTGTTCTTGGCCAACCGCGCGCCTGCCAAAAGGCGCTTGATGGCGGCAATGCGCTGACCGTCGGGCACCAAAGGATCGTCGACAAAGGGGATACCAGCGTGATGTCCGCGCGTTTCGACGATATCGCGACGCAGCTTTTGGCCGACATGGGCATCACCTTTCTGGCGCAGCCCGAAAACACCCGCACCGATGATATATTCACGTCAAGCCGCTTTACCGGCGATGCAATGCGGCTTTCGTCCGAAGACAACCTCAAGCAGCCGCAAGACGACGTCTTGCACGCAAATGCCGCCTACGGGGCGGTTGTTTTGTCCCAACTGGGGGCTGCCTTGGTGCGTTAGCCCACGTGGAATAACGTCGCGAAAAGCTTGGGGTCAAGACTGTCAGCGGCGAATGTATCACCTTCGGTCAACACCGAGACGGCGTCATGGCTATGCAAACTTTCTTGATGGCTTGCCACCACGCGGAAATCACGAATGCGCTGATCCTGCTGCAATTTCTGGCAAAATAGCCGCGCCGCGTCTTCGACGAAAATCGGGTTAGCCGCGTTCAATTCTGCAAAGGCTTGCTCGTCCTCGCGCTTGACCATGACTTGGGTTTCGGTCGGCACGGCCAGGCGGCAGATATCAATCAGGTCCTCGAACCACAGGCAGGGCGCATCACGCTCCAATTCAACCGAAATCCGTGCAACTGATCGCTGCGAATGCGGCGTCGCAAGCTGTCCGCGGAACTGGCGCGCATGTTCGGAAAGCTCAAGCGAACACGGGCAAGTGCTGGAATAAACATAGTCCATATGCACGATTTTCTTGGCCACACCGCGCTGTTCAATCAATTCAAGCGCGATGTCGTAGTATTGGAACCCCTGCAGGCCCGACCGCAGACTTTGCACCTGCATCGGAAAGGAAAACCGCATCTGGATACGGGCGTCGAAACTATCCAAATCAGCCTTGTAAGCCTCCAAGGCGCGTTCAATTACATCAAAGCTAAAGGTCTCATCCGCATGTTTGTAAAACGTGCGCATGATGCGGGACATATTAATGCCCTTCTTCTCGGCCTCAAGGCTGACAGTGCCCGTCACACTGGTTTCAAGCGTCAGGTCACCACCATCGCGGGTATGAAACCGGATCGGTAGACGGAAATTTGAAATACCCACATGCTGGATTTGTTGCTGTGCCCCACGGATCAGACTGGCTGGGCCGTTTTGCAAATCGGGCAACATTGCGCGGTAAGCTTCGTCGACCGCAAAATCTTCGGGATAGGCGCGGGCCAGCGCCGGATAATTTGGCAATTCTGACCCCGGAATCAGGCGTGATACCAGTGGATCAAGGGTCGCCACCTCCTCGGCCGTGGCAACAACAGCCCAGCGGCGCAGCAGCGCCAAAGCATCCTCGGCCTCGTCGCGGCTTGGCGCGCGGTCAATATCGGGCTGGTGAATGTTCATGGCGTCCCCCTTTGGCGTAACACCATTGATCTGGTGATCGCGCGACAATTTTCCAACGAAGTCATTAAGATTACGCTGAAAAGCGTCTTTTGGATCAGTCATGAGAGGGGCCTTTCACACTGGAACCCACAATCTAGCACAAGGGCATAGGCGCAGCCAATCACACCTTATCAAGGGCTGCCAGTAGATCAGCGATCAAATCCGCAGGATGCTCAAGCCCGACAGACAGACGCACCAACCCCATTGAGATACCCAAGATATCCTTCTGCTCTTGTGGCAGGCGTTGATGGGTGGTCGTGGCCGGATGCGTGACAATAGATTTCGCATCGGCAAAATTGTTGGAAATCGTGAACACCTCAAGCGCGTTGAGAAAGGTGAAACAAGCATCTCGCCCACCAGCAATTTCCAGCGCGAGCACTGTGCCGCCGCTGTCTGCCTGCGATGACGCCAGCGCCTGCTGCGGATGACCCGCATGTGTCGGATAGCGCAACGATGACAGTTTCGGATGCCCCGCCAAAGCCGCTGCAATCTGCGCCGCCGCTGCCGCCTGGGCCCGCACCCGCAAATCCAAGGTCTCAAGCGCTTTCAGGTGGGTCCAGGCCGTAAACGGGTTCATCGCCCCACCGGTGTGCTTGACGTAGGTTTCAATCGGACCACGGATCAAGTCGCGCGATCCACAAATCGCCCCGCCCAGCATCCGGCCCTGCCCGTCGATATGTTTAGTCGTGGAAATAAGCGCCAGATCGGCCCCGCAGTCGCGCGCATAAGAATAGACCGGCGTGGCCATCGCATCATCTGCCAAAACCAGCGCACCCACCTTATGGGCCGCCTGCACCACATGGCGCATATCAACAACTTCGAGCGTCGGATTAGAGATGCTTTCAAAAAACACGATCCGCGTATCGGCACGAATAGCCGCGTCCCACGCCGCATTATCGGTGCCATCCACAAGCGTGATCTCAACGCCGTATCGCGCCAAAACATCCTCAAGCACATAAAGACACGAGCCAAACAAAGCGCGCGACGACACAACGTGATCGCCCGCCTTCAGCAGCGCCATCAACGCGCCACTGACCGCCGACATGCCCGAATTGCAGGCAAAGCAATCCTCATAGCCCAGCAATGCGGCCAAGCGATCCTCGAACATGCGCACGGTGGGGTTGCCATAGCGGGCGTAGATGAATTCATCATCACCCGCATTCAGGAACCGCGCCTCGGCATCCTCGGCGCTGTCATAGACAAATCCTTGGGTAAGAAAAATAGCCTCGCTCAGCTCACCATATTGACTGCGCCGCGATCCGTGATGCACCGCCTTGGTGCGCTTGTCCCAGTCTGCCATGTCTGCCCCTCCGACACATAATACCCGGGCACAAAAAAACCCGACACCGGTATAGGTATCGGGCTGTTCATCCCCCACCCTTTTAGCGGCTTGTTTAACGTGGCCCGCAATCCGGTAACAAATCGCCACACCGCGTCATTACGCCCAGCGCAGCTTGCGGTCAAGAACACCTGATTTCTTCTGTTCTTGAAACTCCCGCCGGAGGCGCATCTGTCAAAGTGGGCAAACGCTTATGGCTCGGGCTCTTCTTCGATCAAGAAATGCTGCAGCACGTAAATCTGCGACCACATGAAAACGATCAGGGCAACCGGAAACGCAAAGGTCTCGAGCGTGACCCATGTGGCCTCGCTTTGGGTGCGCCAAATCACCTCGTTTGCCACGGCCATCCCAAGGAACATCCAGACGATCCGGCGGGTGAAAATCATCCAGCCTTCCATCTCCATGGGCAGGAATTCCCCCATGACATATTCCAAAAACGAACGTCCACGCAGCAAGCCAAACCCAAGGATCGCAGCAAAAAAGCCGTAGACGATTGTGGTTTTCATCTTGAAAAACGTCTCGTCGTTGAACCATGCCGTCAGTCCGCCGAAAAAGATCACCATGAAGGCGGTAAACACCTGCATGCGGCTGATCTTTTTGGTCAAATACCAAAGTACGCCCATGGCCCCCAGCAACAGCGGGATCAACAGCAGTGCGGCGACGATAAATCCGCTGTAGTCAACACCTTGGAATGAATACGTCTCATCCTTGATGCGCAGGTAGACGATAAAAAAGATAATCGTCGGCCCGAATTCCAAGACCTGTTTCAAGATCGGATTGATTTTTTGTTCTGCCATAATGCCTCTCTAACCGCCCATTTCCACAATAACAGCCCCCAAAGCGATCATCCCCATCAGTGCCAATCGCCGTGGGCCTACTTTTTCGCCCAAGATGAACCAGCCGATCAAGGCCGCAAACACCGTTGAAGTTTCGCGCAACACCGCCGCTTCGCCGACTTTGTCCAACCGTGTGGCCAGCATCACGCCACCGAAACTCAGCCATGCGATGAATGCGCCTGCAGCCCCGCGCCGGAGCAGTGACCCCATGCCACCGGGCACGCCATAGCGGCGGATCCGCACGTAAGCGATCAGTGGAAAATCCAGTGCGGTGATAAAGAAAAACCACGCAAGAAACGTAAACGGGTTAGCCGAACTGCGAATGCCCCAAGCATCGTAAACCGTGTAGAACGCCACCAGCAATCCACCGACCAGCGCCCACATCAGCCCGATCTGCAAACCGCGTCGATCCAGCGTTTCTTCGCCCAGATTGCGCAGTGCCAACAACATCATACCCGCCGAAAGGCAGAGCACGCCAACCCATTGCAGGGGGGTGAAATGCTCTTGAAATAACAGTGATGCGGCCAGCACGGTCACCAGCGGCCCCGTGCCGCGAATGACCGGATAAACCACCGTGTAGGCGGCCCGTTCATAGGCCAGTGCGACGCTCATCTTATAGCCAAAGTGGATGAACAGCGCGCCGCCCAAAATCGCAAATGTCTGCGCATTCGGCCAAGGCACCAGAAACAGCGCGACGGGTGCGGAAATCACCACCAACCAGCCATCAATTGACCCGCGCATCAGCCAAGGGTCATGTTTACCCTTTTGCAGCGCACCAAACACCGCATGCGCCACCGCAGACATCAGCGCCAGCGCCGTGGCCAGTTGCGCGCCCTGCGGCGTGCCCGCGATGCTGACCAGCCAATCACCCATGTTGTGTTAGTTCGCCTGCCCTGTGGACGGCGACCAATCAGCCCCCAGCGTCATGCCATCAAGCAAAACCTCAAGACCGCCGTTTTCGACCGAATCGACCCACTCCATCGCTGCGAATACGCCAACCTGCATCAAGCCAAAGCCAGTCTCGGAATTCAGCGATATCGCAAAGGTTCCACGCGGGTTGGGCAACTCTCCGGCAAAGCCTGTAAGCTCGGCGCGACTTTCGTCATCGACAAACCCTTGCGGCAGTTGCGAAATCAGATCAAACGCCGCGCGACGTTGCACGTCGGGGTTGCCGCGCATTGCCAGATCACCGCCAAACCCGAACGGGTTTTCATGTGCCCCTGTCAGGGTCATCTCGAACAACCCGGCCTTGAACGCGACCGACCCCATGCTGACCTGCATCATCGAGGGCGACGACAAAAACAATCGCTCAAATACCATTGATCCTGCGATCACATCCCCTGCATCCGATGCAAGCTCGGCCCGTTCGACGATCACCTGCCCCGCTTCGGGTATTTGGCGCAGGGTCGCTGAAAACGTCAGCGGCGGGCGCGATGTGTTGATATCACCGCCCTCCATCGCGTCAGGATCAATCCCCGTGATGGCAAATTCCAATGCCAGCGGCGGGATGCCATCGTTGATAAAGCGCGCCATGTCTTCGGCCCGCCACAGCATTTCGTCAAAGCGCGAGCGGCGAAACGCCGGATCACCGCCGCGCACCGCGCACCAGCCTTGCGGCGTGACCCGCACGCTGACATCAAGACGGTGATCGCTCTGGTCGCCTTCGTTCATCAGCAGATTGAACGCTTCCCATGACGCCGCGCAATCAGCCTGCGTCATCCGCCCAAAGGCACCTGCCTGCGTGGCGGTCAAAAGTGCGGCGATGATGACAAACGTCTTCACGCGTCCAGACCCGTCAAAGCTGCGGCGAATTCCTGGGGATCAAACGGAGCGAGATCATCGATCTGTTCCCCCACACCAATCGCATGGATTGGCAGGCCGAATTTATCGGCCAGCGCGACCAGCACGCCGCCCTTGGCCGTGCCGTCAAGTTTGGTCATCACAAGGCCGCTGACGTCTGCCAATTCCTGAAAAACCTTCACTTGGTTCAGCGCGTTCTGCCCCGTGGTCGCATCCAGCACCAACAACGTATTGTGCGGCGCGTCGGGGTCTTTTTTGCGAATGAC
>JBLHNX010000163.1:0-6313 GCA_047622125.1 Paracoccaceae bacterium
GACCCGCAAATGATCGACGACATCGCCGCGATTGCGGAAAACTTCGAGGGTGTACACGGATTTCATGACCTCAAGACGCGGGTGGCGGGGAGCCGCGTTTTCGTGAACCTACACATCGAACTGGACGGCAGTCAGACACTGGACGAAGCCCATGCCATCGGTGCCGCCCTGCGCCGCGCAATCCTGCACGCTTATCCGCGCGCCGACGTGTTGATCCACAAAGACCCGCTGGGCGTTGAACCACACCCTGACGACCCCAGCCGCTAGGGCGCCAAACCGCGCCCCTTGAGCAGCGGACCGACATCCGGCATCTGGCCCCGAAACGCGAGGTAAGCCGCCGCCGCGTCCTGTGACCCACCTGCCGACAGGATATGCTTCTCCAACTTTGCGGCCATGTCCGCGTCAAACGGTCCACCCGCAGCCTCGAATGCCTCGAACGCATCAGCGTCCATGACTTCGGACCACATGTAGCTGTAATAGCCGCAAGAATATCCGTCACCGGCAAAGACATGCGCGAAATGTGGTGTCGCGTGGCGCATCCCAATCGCGTGAGGCATGCCGATATCTTCCAAAACTTCGGCCTGTTTCTGCATCGGGTCGGCGGGCGCATCACCTTCGTGAAACGCCAGATCAACCAAAGCTGACGACAGATACTCAACCGTCTGGAACCCCATGTCATAGGTCGCGGCCCCCAACATCCGGTCCAGCAAATCGCGTGGCATCGGCTCGCCTGTTTCGGCGTGGGTCGCAAATTCCTGCAACACTTCGGGCACCGACAGCCAATGTTCGAATAGCTGGCTGGGCAATTCCACAAAATCACGCGCCACGGATGTGCCGCTGATCATCTGATAGGTCACATCCGACAGCATTTGGTGCAGCGCATGACCAAATTCGTGAAACAGCGTGCGCGCATCGTCATAGGACAGCAGCGCAGGATCACCTTCGGTTGGTTTCGCGAAATTGCAGACGTTCACAACATGCGGGCGAATGTCACTGGCAAGCTTTTGCTGCGCACGCATCGCACTGCACCATGCACCGGAACGTTTCGAGGTCCGTGCGAAGTAGTCGGCAATAAACACGGCGATATGTTTGCCATCACGCGTCACGTCCCATGCTTTGCAATCGGCGTGATATAGCGGCACGTCGATCGGCGCGAATTCCAGCCCGAACAAACGGTGCGCACAAGAAAACGCCGCCTCGACCATGCGATCAAGTTGCAGGTAGGGCTTCAACGCGGATTCATCCAGATCGTGATCGTCTTTGCGCCGCTTTTCCGAATAATACCGCCAGTCCCAAGGTTCGAGCGGGCCGGTTTCACCGTCATTATGCATCATCGCTTGCAGCCGCATCCCGTCCGCGTCGGCGGCGGCCTTGGCAGGCTCCCAGACCTTCATCAGCAGATCGCGCACCGCATCAGGCGTACCAGCCATTTCGGTCTCAAGCTTGTAATCGGCAAAGCTGTCATAGCCCAACAGATCCGCACGTTGCGCCCGCAGATCAAGGGTTTCAGCGGCGATATCGCGGTTGTCGGTTTCGCCACCATTGGCACCACGCGCGCCCCAAGCCTCGTATGCTTTTTGCCGCAGTGCACGGTTCGGACAAAACTGCAGGAACGGCACGATCAGGGACCGTGACAATGTCACAACCGGACCATCCACATCATGATCTTTGCCAGCGGCACGTGCGGCAGCGATAACAAAATCGGGCAGGTCTGCCAGATCAGCATCTGACAGCGGCATATACCAAGCCCGTTCATCCGCCAGCAGGTTCTGGGTGAACTGCGTGCCAAGCACCGAAAGCCGCCCTTTGACTTCGGTCAACCGATCCGCAGCATAGCCTTCAAGCTGCGCACCAGAGCGCACAAAATTACGGCGCGACAGCATCAAGACCCGCCGCTGTTCATCGCTCAGATCAAGGTTTTCGCGATCCTGCCAAAGCGTTTCGATCCGCGCGAACAAGGCCGTATTCGATGACACTTCAGAACTGAACGCCGACAAGAGCGGCGCGAAATCACGCATCAGTGCCTCACGCGCCGGGGTGCTATCTGCCCCGGCCAGGGCATAAAACGCACCCAGCGCCTGATCCAGCAGTCGATCTGATAAATCCAGCGCTTCAATTGTGTTGGCAAATGTCGGCGCGTCCTCATTTGCGGTAATTGCTGCGATATTCGCGCGCGCCTCAGTCAGAGCGGTATCCACTGCAGGGGCGAAATCATCATCGGAAATCTTGTCGAACGGCGGCAGGCCAAAGGGCGTATCCCAAGTCTGCAAAAGCGGGTTGGTCATTAAAGTCTCCTTTGCAGTCACGATAGGAGCCTTTGGCGCGATTCACCACAGCCAGCGCGAAGTCCTCAGTCAAATTCCTTTTGGCGCAGGCGTCGTTCGATCCGGCGCAACACAAGCGACAGCGACACCGTCATAATCAGATAGATCAGTGCCACCACGTTATATGTCTCGAAATAGCGGAAATTGCCCGCCGCCGTGACCTTACCCAATTGCGTGACGTCCAACACGCCAAGCACGGACACCAGCGAGGAATCCTTGATCATCGCGATGAAGTCATTGCCAAGCGGCGGCATAATACGGCGAAATGCCTGCGGAAACACAATATGGCGAAATCGGTTCCACGACCCAAGGCCCAGCGCCTCGGCGGCTTCGATCTGGCCACGCTCAATGCTTTGCAAACCGGCGCGGAACACCTCGGCGATAAATGCGGAATAACCGATCGTCAGCGCGATGATCGCGCGCCACATGAGGCTGAAGTCACGGGTGCGGATGGGGTCGGCGCCGATCCCTTCCAGCGCCCAATTGACCAATGCAACCATGCCCGGTGCGATGACAAAGGCCACATATAAAAGCAGCACAAGGATCGGCACGCCGCGCACGATTTCAATGTAGAACCGGCACAGTTGCCGGATCACCAGAAAGCGTGAAAGCGATCCAGTCGCCAGCAGCAGCCCGATCAGCGATGCCAAACTAAAGCCGACAGTCGTCACAAATATCGTGACCCAAATGCCCTTGGAAAGCGTCGTCAGGACCGCGTGGTACAGATCATCCGACACCACACGATACATCAGATACGCCGCGATACTGGCTGCAACCAGCAGCCACCACGGGAAATCGCGATCTTGGGGGGATTGGGGGATCATCTTGTAAGTCGATCGGGGCCAGCCAATGGCCAGCCCCGTTTCATGGGTCTACTGGCCCAACTTATACTCAAGGAACCACTTGGTATTAAGCGCCTCTAGCGTGCCATCGGCAGCCATATCGGCAATCGCTGCGTTGATCGGCGCGACAAGGTCAGACCCCTTGGGAAAGATGAACCCGAAATCTTCGGTGCCCAGCGGCTCGCCGATGATTTTCAGCCCGCCATCGGACGCTTCGACATAGCCAGCACCAGCAGTGCCGTCCGTCAGAACCATATCAACGTCGCCTGTGCGCAGCGCCTGCACTGTTGCGCCAAAGGTTTCCATCAACTGGATACGCGGGTTGGCTTCGTCACCGTCCAGCACATCGTAAACCGTGACATAAAACGGCGTGGTGCCGGGCTGTGCGGCAGACATCAAATCAGCGTCTGCAGCAAAGGACGCGGCATCGGTAAAGCGTTCTTCATCACCGCGCACCAGCATGACCATCTGGCTCGTCATATAGCTGTCGGAAAAATCAACGACCTCGGCGCGGTCTTCGCGGATCGTGATTCCGGTCATGCCCATGTCATACTGACCCTCTGAGACGGCAGCAATCATCGCATCCCAGCTGATGTTTTCATAAACGATCGTGGCATTCAGACGTTCAGCCACTTCGGCCATCGCGTCATATTCCCAGCCAATCGCTTCACCGTCGGCAATGAATTGCAGCGGCGGATAAGCATTCTCAGTGACGATAACAATCTCGCGGCCATCAAGGTCAGGCATATGGCCGTCGGCCAGCGCAGTTGTCGCAATAAGAGCCGCAGCAGCGGCAAGAGGGGCAAGCAGTTTCATGGAAGTCTCCCAAGTGTTGAACCTTGCCAAGTATGGCGCAACGCGCGCCGCGTGCAAGGGTCAGTGACCACACACCGGACAATCATCGCGCGGGGACATCGTGATCGTACGGGTTTCGCCGTAAAGCGCGTCATAGATCATCATACGCCCACGCAACCCTTCGCCCGCACCGGTAATCACCTTGATCGCCTCGACGGCCATCATCGCGCCCATGATACCCGGCAAGGGGCCAATCACACCCGCCTCGCTACACGACGGTGCAAGGGCCGCATCCGGCGCTTGCGGAAATATGCACCGATAACATGGGGTGCCATTGGCAGGATCATAAACGCTGATCTGACCCTCCCACTGGGTCAGGGCCGCCGCAACCAGTGGCACACCTGCCTTGGCGCACACGGCATTGACCAAATAGCGCGTGGCAAAATTATCGGTGCCGTCCAGCACAAGATCATATTCGCCGATCAACGCGCCCGCGATATCTTCCGTCAACCGTCGCTGATAGGTTTTCACCTCAACGCGCGGATTTTGCGCGCGCATTGCGTTGGCGGCTGACTGAACCTTGGGCAGACCAATATCGACGTCACGATGGATCACTTGACGTTGAAGGTTGGAATTATCGACCAGATCATCATCAATCACGCCAATCGTGCCTACACCTGCTGCCGCTAGATACAGCAACACGGGCGATCCCAACCCACCGGCACCAACAACCAAAACGCGCGCGTTTTTAAGCGCCTTTTGCCCCGGCCCGCCGACTTCGCGCAGCACAATGTGGCGGGCATAACGTTCAAGCTCTCCGGCGCCAAATGTCCCCGCGATCACGGGCTGTTCGCGCGCCGCAATATGCGCCTTCACGCGGGCGAGCCCTGTGCGATAAATCAGCGCCAAGCCAATCAATCCGGCGATCAGCAACCACAACCGCACATCCCCGCCCGTGGCCACGCGCAGCGGATGCCCGTCGGGCAACGCCAACTGCACGGCAATCACGCCAGCAAACAACGTAGCGATCATGACCCAGCGCGCGCGCAGCGGCGCACCCATCACAGCGCCGATAACCCAAAGCGCCGCCGCCATGGCCAGAACCATGATCATCCGTTTGGCCCTGTCGATCCAAATCCACCCATGCCACGGGCGGTTTCATCCAGCCCCTCGGCCAGCTCGAACCGGGCCTGTACAACCGGCGCAACGACCAACTGTGCAATCCTGTCACCATGCTTGATCACAAAGTCTGCCTCGCCGGCATTCATCACGATCACCCCCAACGGCCCGCGATAATCACTATCAATCGTGCCGGGGCTATTGGGCAGGGTAATCCCGTGTTTCAGCGCCAAACCAGACCGCGGGCGCACTTGCATCTCGAACCCTTCGGGAATTTGCATCCGCAACCCGGTCGGCACCAGTACACGCGCACCTGCGGCAAGGATCACCTGACCGCGGTCGGGCAGATTGGCACGAACATCAGCCCCCGCCGCACCTGCAGTCTGATAGCACGGCAAAGGCAGGCTTTGATCGGCCCCCTCAACCCAACTAACGGAAATCACTGCCATTCCGCCCTCGCTTTTTCTTCCACAATAACTTCCGCCGGAGGCTCCGCGCGATCAACCCAGCGCATCGGCCACCTTTTGTGCCAGTCGCGCCGCCACGGCGTCCTTGCTCATGCGTGGCCAATCCTCGCCGCCTTCGGCGCTGATCAGGGTCACGTCATTTTCAGTCCCGCCCATGATGCCTGTTGCGGGGGACACGTCGTTGGCGACGATCCAGTCACAGCCCTTGCGCTTGCGTTTCGCAGTCGCGTTGGCAATCACATCATCGGTCTCGGCGGCAAAGCCGACGACCAACGATGGGCGGCCTTCGCGCAGCGCGCTTACCTCGGCCAGAATATCGGGGTTTTCGGCAAACTCCAACTTAGGCAGACCGTTGCCGTCTTTCTTGATCTTGCTCTCACTCGCACTGGTCACGCGCCAATCCGCAACAGCTGCCGCAAAGATCGCCGCGTCTGCGGGCAGGTTATCACGTACCGCCGCCTGCATTTGCGCCGCAGTCTGCACGGCAACAACCTTTGCCCCATGCGGCGGTGGCACATCGGCTGGCCCCGTCACGAACGTCACTTGCGCGCCCAATGCCAATAACGCCTTCGCAATTGCTGTCCCCTGCGCGCCCGACGAACGATTAGCAATATAGCGCACCGGATCAATCGGTTCATGGGTCGGACCAGAGGTCACTAACACATGCTTGCCCATCAAAGGCCCATCGCTTAGCGCGCTTTCAATCGCGGTAACAATCTCGAGCGGCTCGGCCATGCGGCCCGGCCCGTGTTCGCCGCAAGCCATG
>JBLHNX010000164.1:0-6298 GCA_047622125.1 Paracoccaceae bacterium
CTCCACATCAAAGGGCGTGCAAGTGCAACGGTCCCTTCTGGGTTTTAATTTGGCACGATTTAGCCGTTGGCGGCGCAGAAAACCTGTGCGAAATGCCGCGACGCTTGGGCTGGTTTTGCTTGGGCCCGTGCTTGCCGGGCTGACCATTACGATTCTCGGGCCCCTTGATCAAAGCGGATCGGCGCCGTCCTTGCGGATCGTGTTGCTCGCCGATCTTGTCTATATCCTTGTGATCGCCGCTTTGGTGC
Organism: Paracoccaceae bacterium; assembly: GCA_047622125.1. Taxonomy (GTDB): domain Bacteria; phylum Pseudomonadota; class Alphaproteobacteria; order Rhodobacterales; family Rhodobacteraceae; genus SW4. The sequence continues at coordinate 249 of JBLHNX010000164.1, forward strand.
TGCAGCGTATCATCGCGCTGGTGATGGCGCGGCGCGCGCGGTCTGCCGGATCGCGGTTGCATTTGCGCCTGACAGGTGTTTTTGCGCTGTTGGCGTTGATCCCGACGGTGCTGGTTGCGGTTTTTGCGGTGCTGACGATCAACGTCGGCCTTGAAGGTTGGTTCAGCGAACGGGTGCGCAATGTGGTGGGCAATTCATTGCTGGCGGCACAGGCCTATGAAGATGAACACCGTCAGGAACTCCGTCGTGACGGGATCGGGTTGGCCGGGTTTCTTAATACCGAACGGCTCAAGACATTTTTCATGAGCGATGGTGAAGTGCGTCAGGTCCTGGGTGCTGTGCAGCCGCAGATCGAACGCACCCTGACCGAAGTGTTTGTGATCGACGGCGCGGGCGAGATTAAAGCACGCGGCGCGCGGTCATACGAATTTGGCTATGAACGCCCCGACACCGCAGAGATCGCGCAGGCTACAGCAGACGGTTTCGTGATCATCGAAGACTGGGACAACAACGAATTTCGCGCGCTAATCCCGCTCGACGCATTTGTGGACAGGTACCTGTTCGTCACCCGCGAGGTGGACGGATCGGTTTTGTCACTGCTTGACGAAACGCAGGAAACCGTGACGCTTTATGAACAGCTTGAATCCGATCGAGGTAGGTTGTTGTTTGAATTTGGCCTGATTTATCTGGGCTTTGCAGTAATCTTGATACTCGCGGCGATCTGGCTGGGGATCTGGTTTGCCGAACGGTTGTCACGCCCAATCGGGCGGCTTGTGGGCGCGTCCCAGCGGGTAGGTGGCGGCGATCTTGAGGTGCGCGTGCCAGAAGAACAAGGCGATGACGAGATCGCGCAACTGGGCCGGTATTTTAACCAGATGACGACGCAGCTGAAGGGGCAACGGCAAGAACTTGTCGATAATACCCGCCAGATCGAACGTCGCCGCCGCCTGTTTGATTCCGTGCTGTCATCGGTGTCGTCCGGCGTTGTCGGCCTTGATCCTGACGGCACTGTGGCATTTGTGAACAGATCAGGACGCCGCCTGCTTGATATGGCAGAAGATCAATCTGATGTGGCGATCGTTGTGGCCGTGCCCGAATTCGCGCCGCTCTTTAACGAAATGCGCCGCGATACGCGCGATTCCATGCAAGAACAGGTCAACCTGATCCGCGGCGGCACCCAAGAAAGCCTGCTGGTGCGCATGTCGCCACGGCTGCGCGAGGATGGCTCGCTTGAAGGGTATGTTGTGGCATTTGACGATGTCACCGATCTGGTAAGCGCACAGCGTCTGGCCGCTTGGGGCGATGTGGCCCGCCGGATTGCCCATGAAATCAAGAACCCGCTGACCCCGATCCAGCTGAGCGCGGAGCGGATCAAACGCAAGTTCGCCAAGCTGGTGGGCGACGAGCAGGACGCGCTTGTACAGATGACCGATGTGATCATTCGCCAAACCAACGACCTGCGCCGGATCGTTGACGAATTTTCCAAGTTTGCGCGCATGCCGGAACCCGAACGTCGCACGCATGATCTGACCGCACTGGTTCGTGATGCCGTTCTGTTGCAAGTGTCGGGACAGCCCGATGTGCGCATCACTTCCGACCTGCCGGGCGGCCCCGTTATGGCCGATCTGGATAGCACGATGATTTCGCAGGCCCTCACTAACTTGATTAAGAACGCGGGCGAAGCCACTGAAACCTTGCAAGAAAATGGGGCACACGATGGTTATAAACCCGAGGTGCGCATCACGATGGAGGTTTTGCCGAGTGGCGCGCGGATTTGCATTTCCGACAACGGCGTGGGCCTTCCCGAAGACCGTGCGCGGCTGTTTGAACCCTACGTGACAACCCGCGAAAAAGGCACGGGCCTTGGCCTGCCAATCGTAAAGAAAATTATCGAAGAACATGGCGGCACCCTGCAATTGCAGGACGCGGCCCCTTTCAACGCATCCGCGCATTGCGGGGCCATGGCAGTAATTGACCTGCCGGTCCTTGTCGTCGCGCCGCTGCCACACCAAGAAACAGTATGAGGACGATTATGGGCGATATCCTGATTACCGACGACGAACGCGATATCCGCGAGCTGATCTCGGATATTCTAAAGGACGAGGGGTTTTCGACCCGATTGGCCGCGAACTCCGATCAATGCATGGCTGAAATTGCCAAGGAATCGCCCTCGCTGATGGTGCTTGATATCTGGCTTAAGGACAGCCAGATGGATGGCATCGACATCCTGAAATCAGTCAAGCGCGACCACCCTGACATTCCGATTGTGATCATATCAGGCCATGGCAATATCGAAATTGCGGTCGCGGCGATCAAGCAGGGTGCTTATGATTTCATCGAAAAACCCTTTAATATCGACCAGTTGATGGTAGTTATTCGCCGTGCGATGGAAACGTCGCGTCTGCGCCGCGAGAACCTGCAACTGAAGCGTGGCGAAACCGCGGGCGCGGAAATGTTGGGCGATAGTGCCGCGTTCCGCACACTGAAATCACAACTTGATAAAGTCACCAAATCTAACGGGCGTGTGATGCTGACGGGTCCGGCGGGCGCGGGCAAGGAAATAGCGGCGCGCTATATCCACACCAATTCCAACCGCGCGGGGGCCCCTTTTGTGACGGTCAGTTCCGCCTCGATCGAACCCGAACGCATGGAAGAAGTTTTGTTCGGGCGCGAAAGCCCTGAACGTGGCGTTGAAAAGGGCCTGCTAGAAGAGGCAAGCGGCGGTGTCGTCTATTTCGACGAGGTCGCGGATATGCCCCTTGGCACACAATCGAAAATCTTGCGGGTCTTGGTTGACCAGCAATTCCAACGGGTTGGCGGCACCGGTAAAGTGCAGGTAGATCTGCGGGTTATATCCAGCACAAACAAGGATCTACAGGTCGAAATTGAAGAAGATCGGTTCCGCCAAGAGCTGTATCATCGCCTGAATGTCGTACCGATCCATGTGCCCAGTCTGGAAGAACGTCGCGAGGATATACCGTTGCTCGCTGAGTATTTCATCAGCGTTTTCAACAAGGTGCAGGGTCTACCTCTACGCAAATTGGCGGATGATGCGCGGGCTTTGCTGCAAACCATGCTTTGGCCCGGTAATGTGCGCCAGCTTAAGAACGTCGTGGAACGCGTTCTCATCCTTGGTGAAAGTAACGATGCGATAACGGCCAAGGAATTGCCCAACAACGAAGAGGCGCGCGAAGGCGAGGATCGTGTGTTGCTTTCGGGTGGTCTTGCGACATTACCCCTGCGCGAAGCCCGCGAACTGTTCGAACGCGAATATCTGCTGACCCAGATCAACCGCTTTGGCGGCAATATCAGCCGCACGGCATCATTTGTTGGAATGGAGCGCAGCGCGCTGCATCGCAAGTTGAAATCGCTGGGGGTTGTGACCTCGAACAAGGCCGGTGCGCGGGTGGCGCATATCGAAGAAGCGGATGATGAATAGGCGGGCGATGCTTTGGGCAATTGACCGTGCTTGCGCGCTCTGGCACCACTAAGCATCCACGCACCTAAGGGGTTAGCATGAAGGTTATCATTTGCGGCGCAGGACAGGTTGGTTGGCAGATCGCGCGCCATCTGTCTGGGGAACGCAACGATGTGACGGTCGTGGATCACAATCCCGATCTGGTGCGCCGCGCGACCGATACATTGGACGTACAGGGTGTGGCTGGCCACGCGAGCTATCCTGACGTACTGGAACGTGCCGGTGCGCGTGACGCAGATATGATTATCGCCGCAACCCATAGCGACGAAGTTAATATGGTCACCTGTCAGGTCGCCCATTCCGTGTTCAATATCAGCCGCAAGATTGCCCGCCTGCGCGCGCAAAGCTATCTGGATGCGATCTATTCCGACCTGTACCGCCGCGATCATCTGCCAATTGACGTGGTGATTTCGCCGGAAAAAGAAGTGGCCGAAGCCGCGTTGCAACGCCTGTCGGCCCCTGCTGCGTTTGACACCGAAAGCTTTCTGGACGGCAAAGCGCAATTGCTGGGCATCAACATTGCCGCTGACTGTCCGGTGATCAACACGCCGCTGCGCCAGTTGACGGACCTGTTCACCACCTTGCAGGCGATTGTCGTCGGGATCCGGCGCGAGGGCACGTTGTTTGCCCCCGGCTCGGGCGACCAGATTTTTGAGGGCGACGAGGTTTACTTGTTCACCCGCACCCAAGACATGACCCGCACGCTGGAAATTTTCGGCAAATCCAACGAGAAACAAGAACGTATCGTCATTATCGGCGGTGGCAATGTCGGGCTCGCGGTGGCCCGTGCATTGGAGAAACGCACCGACCGCGTGCGCGTACGCGTGATCGAAAAGAACCGCCATGTTGCCGAGCAAGCCGCTGATGCGCTGGAACGCACGATTGTGCTGAACGGTGACGGGCTTGATGCGAGCCTGCTGGAAGAGGCCAATATCGCGGGCGCAGATGCAGTTCTGGCAGTGACGGATGATGATAAAACCAACCTTCTGGCCTCGGTGCGGGCCAAGGAAATGGGCTGTCCGCTGGCGATTTGTTTAACCAACGATCCCAGCCTTGTGCCACTGATGGGCCCGCTCAAGATTGATGCCTATATCAATCCGCGCGCCACGACCGTCAGCAGTATTTTGCGCCATATCCGCCATGGTCGCGTGCGCGGCGTCTATTCTATCGGTGACGCCGAGGCCGAAGTGATCGAGGCGCAGGTGCTGTCCACATCGCCAATTTCCGGCCAGCGGATCCGCGACATTGATTTCCCCGAAGGGGTGCTGATCGGTGCCGTGATGAAGGGCGATAAACTGGTCAAACCCACTGGCGCGTTACGCATCGAAGAAGGCGACGTGATCGCGATTTTCTGCATGGCCGACGATGTGAGCGAAGTCGAGCGCCTCTTGCAGGTCTCGATCGACTTTTTCTGATGACCCTGCGCCTGAGCGATTATCCCTTTATTGTCGTGATGATGGGCATTGCGTCCCTGTCGATGATGGGGCCGGCGCTTTATGCTTTTTCGCTAAGCGACTTTGCAGGTGCGCGGGCGTTTTTCTACGGCACGATCCTATTTTCGCTGCTGACCGTTCTCTTGGGAATTGCCACCCAGCATTATCGCCCGTTCAGCATTGCGCGCAGCCAACTGACCGCACTCTTGGCGGCGTTTTCGGTCTTGCCGCTTATGTTGGCCGTGCCATTTCATGAAGCCGCGCAGGGCGTCGCCTTTGGCGATGCGTGGTTCGAAATGGTGTCGAGTTTTACAACGACGGGCGCAACCTTGTTTGACAACCCGCGCAATCTGACACGTCCGTTGCATTTGTGGCGGGCGATGGTTGGCTGGATGGGCGGGTTGCTGATTTGGGTCGCTGCGGCGTCGATCCTTGCACCAATGAACCTTGGCGGTTTCGAGGTCCGATCAACCGCGACTGCGGGGCAGGGTGCCTCTGATTTTCGCCAGTTCGCCCGCAATGCTGACCCGTCCGAGCGCCTGACCCGTTTCGCGGCCAAGCTTGTGCCGCTTTATGCGGGGCTGACAGTGCTATTGTGGCTGGGCTTGACGATCCTGGGCGAAGTTCCGTTTGTGGCGCTGTGCCATGCGATGTCTGTGATGGCGACGTCGGGAATATCGCCGGTTGGCGGGATTTATTATAGCGGTGCGGGGATCGGTGGCGAGATGCTGATCTTTGCCTTTATGGTTTTTGCCCTGTCGCGTCTCACGTTCGGGCGCGGAATGATGGGCGAGGATCGCAGAGGCGTGTTTTACGATCCCGAATTCCGCCTTGGGATGTTTCTTGTCATTGCTTTGCCTGCCTTGCTGTTCATGCGCCATTGGATCGGCGCGACCGAGGCAAGCACCGGCATCGGCGAGCTGCAATCGGGGTTGCGCGCACTTTGGGGTAGCGTTTTTACGGTGATGTCATTCCTCACCACGACCGGATTTGAATCCGCGGGCTGGCTGGGGGCTGCGAACTGGTCGGGGCTGACCACGCCGGGGCTGATCCTTGTGGGGCTGTCAATGATTGGCGGCGGGGTCGCGACGACGGCGGGCGGTGTGAAATTGCTACGTGTCTACGCGCTTTACAAGCAC
>JBLHNX010000165.1:0-6290 GCA_047622125.1 Paracoccaceae bacterium
CGGAATTCATATTTCTTCGACTTGCTCATGGGCATCCTTCCAGGGCGATCGTTTCAAAGCCGACAAAAAACCCGCGAGTGACATCGTCACAAGCAGGCAAGTCGGTCTTGGATATGATCAATAAACGTGCGGCACTAAGGGAATCATATCACAAAAACGCCCCCAACAAAAGTGCCGCAGTGCAGCGGCTACAATTCATGCAGAAATCCTAGGGGCTTACCCTACTTTTTTGTCTTCCCTGCGGCCCTAGTTATCATTTGGCGAATCACTATTCGCCTTCGCCTGGCGCTTCCGAGAACAGCTTGATCTTATCAGGCTTGCCATCCATGTCGTCAGCACCCGGCAGCGGGTCTTTCTTGGTGATAATGACCGGCCACATTTCCGAATACTTGCCGTTGAATTCGACCCATTTTTCCATGTCAGGCTCGGTGTCGGGGCGGATCGCGTCGGCGGGGCATTCGGGCTCGCACACGCCGCAATCGATACATTCGTCAGGATGGATCACCAGCATATTCTCACCCTCGTAGAAGCAATCCACGGGGCAGACTTCGACGCAGTCTGTGTATTTGCAGGCGATGCAATTGTCGTTGACGATATAGGTCATTGGGCGTCCATCTTTTGTGCGTGCCGCCTAGCTAATCCAGACGCCGCCCTCATTCAAGACTGGATGAGCCAATGTCGCGCTTCTGGGCGGCAAGGGTTGCGCGCTCTTTGCGATTTGGGCGTCCCTTGCCTTCAAATCGCGGATTTGGGGCACCGGCGTTCTGCTTTTTCACCAAATCGACCACCGGAACGGGCGACAGATCTTCGTATAGCGCCTGCGCCTCTGATGCTGGCCCGCGCCGCGCGCCAATCGCTACGATTTTCACGACCTTGACCTCGCGCTCTTTGGCAAAAGTCAGCACGTCACCCGCGCCGACCATCCGCGCAGGTTTACTTACATGCGTGCCATCAACGCGCACCTTGCCAGCGGCGACGGTTTTTGTCGCCAGCCCGCGCGTCTTAAAGAATCGCGCGTGCCACAGCCATTTGTCGATCCGGATCGTGTCGCGCGGCGCGCTCAATCGGCCTTGAAGCCCGACAGGGCGGCGGCGAAGGGGTTATCTGGATCGATCTTCTTTTCCGGCTTGGGCGGGCGCGCTGACACGGTTTGCGGGCCGCGATTTTGCGGCTTACCTTTGCCACGTGCTTGGCCGTCGGGCTTGCCTTTGGCGCGCGGTTTGCCGTCGCCTTGCGGCCGGCGACCCTGATTGCGCGGCGCGCGGGCACCCCATGTGAAGGTATAAAACGCTTCGGTTTCGGGGGCCACTTCGGCGACGGCATCGGTCTGCGGCACCTCAGCAGGCGTCGCATCCGGCACTTCGGCTGGCGTTTCAACCGGGGTCTCGTCAGGGGCAACCGGTGCTTCGTCCGGTGCTTCTACAGGGGTTTCCTGCGGCGTCTCGGCAGGCGTTTCTTTGGGCTCCTGCGCAACTTTCACCTTGGCACGTTCGCCCTTGTCGGCGGCATATCCCAAGCCCTGCATCAGGTCGGCAAACTGCTCAAGCGTCATGCCAGTGATCGACAGCATATCGGGTTTGGCCTCAAAGCCCGCACGGCTGTTTTCAGCGCGCAACATATCGGCCAGCCGTTCCAGCATATCAATGCGGATCGCCCGTTCGCCCGCAGCGCGATATCCTGCCATGGCATAGTATCCGGCCACCGCATCTTTGACCGCTGGTACAGTCACAAGACCGGGTGGCGGGCTTTCGGGAAATTCTTGCAGATCGTTGACAAGGCTCCACAAAACAAGGCGCAGTCGGGTCGGCGCTGGTTTCAACAGCAGCGGCATAAAGATCGTGAACTGACCAAAGCGGATACCATGTTTGCGCAGCGCACCGCGTGCATCCTGATCCAGCGCTTTGACCTCTTCGGTCACGTCACCGCGGGGCAAAATGCCAAAGCCTTCGATCATCCGGAACGCGAACCCGCGCGCCAAACCAGACAGGGTTTCGTCCCGTTGCAGGTTCAACATCGGCTCGAATGCGGTCGCGACTTTGCGGTCGATAAAGTGCTGCAAACGGCGCTGCACTTTGGTCGCGACATCCGCGCCCGCTTCGTCATCGACAAAGGCTTTCACACTCGGTTTCAGCGGGTCAGCACCAGCAACCAGTTTACCAACGGCTTCGGTGCCCCACATCAATCCACCCTGTTCGGTGAAATCAATTTCGGTGTCGGGCGCGTTATAAAAACGATCCGCGCGCAGATGGAAATGCGGTGCAAGCGCCTGTTCAGATGCTTGGCGCAGGGTCTTCGCCTCGTCGGGGCTGCCAGATTTATCCTGACGGAACCGGAAACCTTCAAGCCGCCCGACGTATTCGCCCTCGACGCTCACTTCACCTTTATCATTCACCTCGGCCACAAGGCTCTCCTTCTGCTTGAGCCGGCGAAGCAATACAGATGTCCGCCGGTCCACAAATCGTTGGGTCAGCGCCCCGTGCAGGGCATCCGACAGGCGGTCTTCTACAGCGCGCGTCGCCTCTCGCCAATGGGATTCGTCCCCGACCCAGCCTTTGCGTTGCGCAACGTAGGTCCATGTGCGGATATATGCCAACCGTTTGGACAGCGTATCAATGTCGCCATCACTGCGATCAATGCCTTTCACCTGCCGCGCTAACCAGTCATCGGGCACGCGACCCGACTGGTGCAGGAAGTTGTAAATCTGGGTCAGAAGGCCCGCATGTTCGCCGCGACTGATGCCGCGAAAATCGGGTACGCGGCAAACATCCCACAGCAGTTTCACCGACGGCCCGTCACTGGCGCGCGCGCGCACCTCTGCATCATTGCCCAGCGCCTTAAGTGCCGCCAGATCATCGCTTTCACGCACCCGCGAGAGCAAATCATCGTCCGTGCGCATCTCAAGCGTCTGGATCAGCCGGTCTACAGACCCGAATTGCAGCCGCGCGTTGCGCCATTGCAGTTTCTGCACTGGGCGAAACTGGTGGTTGGTGATCGCGTCAATCACATATTGGTCAGGCTCCATCGCCTCGCCTGTCACGCCAAACGACCCGTGCGACATATGTCGCCCCGCGCGCCCTGCAATCTGCGCCAGTTCTTCGGGCGCTAGCGGGCGCATCCGCCGCCCGTCAAATTTGCTCAGTGATGAAAAGGCGACGTGATTGATATCAAGGTTCAGCCCCATGCCGATGGCGTCCGTGGCCACCAGATAATCGACATCGCCGTTTTGATACATTTCGACCTGCGCATTGCGCGTGCGCGGGCTAAGCGCGCCCATCACAACGGCGGCCCCACCCTTTTGACGGCGCAGCAGTTCGGCGATCGCATAGACGTTATCAACCGAAAACCCGACAATCGCCGCGCGACCCGGCATCCGGCTTATCTTTTTGGAACCTGCATAGGTCAGCGTCGACATCCGCTCGCGGCGGATAAACTCGGCCTCGGGGACCATCGCTGCGATCGCGTGGCGCATTGTGTCCGCGCCCAAGAACAGCGTTTCGTGCAAGCCGCGTGCATGCAACAGTCGGTCGGTAAACACATGCCCACGTTCCAAATCAGCGCAGAGCTGGATTTCGTCAATCGCTAGAAAATCACAGCCCAACCCCTCGGGCATCGCCTCGACGGTGCAGACCCAATAGGCGGCGCGCGGCGGCACAATGCGCTCCTCGCCCGTGACCAGCGCCACGACCGATGGACCACGCAACGCGACGATGCGGTCATAGACCTCGCGCGCTAGCAATCGCAGCGGCAGGCCGATCACACCCGTGCGATAGGCCAACATCCGTTCGATTGCATAATGGGTTTTGCCGGTATTGGTCGGGCCAAGGACGGCCGCGATCCGGGCTTGATTGCTCATACTTGCCCCTGAACAAGCGCCTTACAGCGCCTGCCCTTCGTATTTTGACTCAAGCCGTGCAATCGCTTCGGCCACTTCTGTTGCCATCGGATGCAGCGCCTGCACAAGGCGGTATACCTCAAGCGCGTCATCTTCGCGGCCAATCTCTTCGAGCAGGATGCCAAAGCCGCGCAAGGCACCGAAATGGCGCGGGTTTAGCACAATGGCCTGACGCAAATCGTCAATCGCGGGTCCGTACATGCCCAGCGCATGAAAGGCCAAGGCGCGCGCATTGTAAGCTGTAGCAAAATCGGGTGCATGATCAATAAGGGCTGTGAAATGCTCAAGTGCCGCGTCCGGCTCGCCTGCGGCAATTGCATCTTGCCCCCGCTTGAGCAGCAAATCCATCGCCGGTGATCCGCTTTTGCCCCACTCCTCAAAGATGCGATCTTCAATCCATTGGAATGTGGACTCATCCGCTTGTTTTAATTGATCAAACAGCTCGTCCAGACGCGCGTCATCGGCAGCCGCAGGTAAGGAAACCCAGACTACCAAAGCGAATGCCGTAACGATACGTTTGAAGCTATACGTTATCATGCCCATAGTGCGAATGTAACGCACCCAGCGCCCGTTACCAGAGGGGCAACGGGCAAACCGACAAAGGATGACAGAAAAATGAGCGATGTTGTGACCCAAGCCGTAGCGGCCCTGAATGAAAAGATGGGCGGCACTGGCTTTGATGGAACCGCAAAATTCACGATCACCGACGAAGGCAGCATCATCATCGACGGTGACGGTGCCCGCGCAGGCGACGATGATGCCGACGTCACGCTTTCGGCCAGCGCCGAAACATTCCAAGCGATTCTCGAGGGTGAACAGAACGCCACCGCCGCCTTTATGACGGGTAACCTGTCGGTTGATGGCGACATGGGGCTGGCAATGAAACTCGCCGGCGTTTTGGCGTAACCACCATGGAGCAGGCCCCCTTCTTTGCAGATATCGCAGATGGCCCAGACGGCGGCGTAGCTCATTGGCTACGCTGCGCTGACGGACACCGCATTCGTGTGGGCCACTGGTCCCTGAAATCAGCCAAAGGGACGGTCCTGCTTTTCCCCGGACGTACCGAATACATCGAAAAATATGGCCGCGCAGCGCGTGATCTTGCGCAGCGCGGTTATGCAACACTGACGATTGACTGGCGCGGCCAAGGCATTGCCGACCGCGTGCACGACAATCCTGCCGTGGGGCATGTGGGCCGCTTTGAAGACTACCAGCTTGATGTGCAAGCCGCCGTCGCCCACGCCCGCCAATTGGGCCTGCCCGAACCGTTCCACCTGATCGGCCACTCCATGGGTGGCTGCATCGGTCTACGCTCGCTTTACGAAGGCCTGCCCGTTGCCAGCGCGTGCTTTTCCGCACCGATGTGGGGCATCCAGATGGCAACAGCACTGCGCCCGCTTGCATGGGGCCTCTCCACCGTCAGCCGCCCCCTTGGCTTCAGCAACGCCTTCGCGCCGGGGCAAGTCTCGGAAAGCTATATCGAACGGGCAGAGTTTAGCGAAAACAGCCTGACATCTGACCCCGACATGTTTGACTACATGAAGGCACAGCTTATCGCCCACCCCGAATTCTCGCTTGGCGGGGCATCCTTGCACTGGCTCAACGAATCTTTGCGTGAAATGCGCGGATTGTCACAGCGCGCCGCACCGAAACTGCCCTGCATAACCTTCCTTGGCAGCGAGGAAGCCATCGTTGACCCGACCCGCATTCACCAACGCATGCGCAAATGGGCGCACGGCGAATTGGTAGTAATCCCCAATGCACGCCACGAAGTGATGATGGAAAAAACCGCCACACGGCAAATTGTGTTCGACAAAACCTGCGCGCATTTTGACGCGCAAACGGCGCCCGTCAGCTAGTCTTACCCCCTCATCTTGCCCAAAATATCCCCGCCGGAGGCTCGGGTGGTTTCAACCCGTGCGCGGCTCACCTATGTATGTGCAAACCATGCAAATGAGGCACCACATGAAAACTCCGACCTATGACGCGAATGCATCCGGCGCCAACGCCTTTGGCGACCTGCCCGAGTGGGATCTGAGCGACCTTTACACCGCCACGGACGCCCCCGAGCTGAAACGCGACATGGACTGGATCGAACAGGCCTGCCTCGATTTCGCCCGCGATTTCGAAGGGAAACTGGCTGACCTTGATGCCGACGACCTTCTTGAAGCCGTGCTGCGGTACGAAAAAATAGATGTGATCGCGGGGCGGCTCATGTCGTTCGCGGGTCTGCGCTATTATCAGGCCACAACCGACGCCGAGCGCGCAAAATTCATGTCCGACATGCAAGACAAGATCACCGCTTATACGACGCCGCTGGTGTTTTACGGCCTTGAATTTAACCGCCTCGAAGATGCGCATGTCGATGCGCGCCTCACTGAAAACGCCGATCTTGCGC
>JBLHNX010000166.1:0-6223 GCA_047622125.1 Paracoccaceae bacterium
CCGTCAAGGACTTGCCGTGACCGGTATCGCATCGCGCGACGTTCTGGCCAGCCTGCGTTAACCGCCTGCGTTACGCCAGTAGCCGCCCTTCGCGCACTGTCAGGATCATCCTCGCGGCCTCGTGTGGGGGTGGTCCGTCGCATGACAGGCTTGGACAGATCAAGGACTTCTTGTCGTGTGGCGTCTGCCAAGGCGTTCAGTGCGACCGGGCCGGGATAAAAGCTTTTGGATGGCACGCCTTCGGCCATGACGATCTCGTGGTGGTCAAACAGAATGTGAACGTACTCAACCGTGCCGCCTGCCCGTTGACGGATCGTGCTGTCGTTGATCAAGGCAATTGCGGGCACCAAGACTTCGTTTGTGCAAAAAAGCAGCTCGGCGCGCCAGCCGGTTACCAACATGCGGTGCTGCGGGGATACAGCCAATGGGCGTGTGTTGCCGATTGCACCAGTCGCGAAAACCACGGGGGCTACAGTCCCTTGCGCGGCGACTTTTTGGCGCCCGATCCAGCGCAGCGGTTGAAAGCCGTTGTCGCGCGTGGCGACCAGGTCGCCGGTTTGCAATTCGTCGATCGGGCGCAGGCCCGTTGCGGTCTCGATCAGGGTGCCGGTTGTAAAACAGGCCACCGTGGGGAAGTTAAAGTCAAAGAACGTGCCATTGGGATTGCTGTTGCCCGACCCGTCGGCCGTTGCCCAATTGGACGTGTCCGAGATCGACGCGATCAGGGCCGCCTGCGTGACAGGGTTAGGCAGGACAGCTTCGTCGGTATATTCAAGGTAGTCTTCGTCGCCGTTATGAATGATCGCGCCGTTGGTTGTTGTCAGCCCCGTGCCCGAAAGTTCCGGCGTTCGCAGATAGTTGCCGTCAGCCTCGTTACCGATGACGGCGACGAAATTCGTCGGTGTTACGTCGTCGCCCGAGCGGGTGCCCTGAAACGCCCAAAGCATCTCGTCTCTGCCAGCAAGGTTGTGGCCGCCCTGGATGTAATCAACAGCACCGCCGTTTGAAAACGTGACAGAATTTGCGCCGGGGTCCATGTCGATTTCAACGACGGTGCCAATCGGAATGCCGCCAACTGGCACGGTATATTCAAAAATCTGTTCTGACCCGCCAAAGGCCGTCCCGTCCCATTCATCGTCAGTGAAATAGATGATTTCACCAGCAGCGATGTCTGTCGTCGCGATAAAAGCAACGTCGTCATTGTCGGCATCAAAGCCGATAAACATCAGATCGCCGGGGTTCAGGGTCATCTTATGGTCTCACTCGTAAGCGTTACGGTGAGGGATATTGCGCGAATGTGTCGCCAATTTGGCAACAATCACCATTGAGCCGGGTAGATTGTTTCCACTAGCGGTCTGGATGATCCGCGGGACGGTGCCGCTTTGCCACGTCGGCCAGCCCAGCATTTGTGGCACTGCAACAAAGCGTAACCTGCGCTGTGACAGCCCGTCCAAAACACCCCTAAATACACTGCAATTCAACGATTTCCTGCCAGCGTGCGCGCGGCGGCGGCTGGTCCGTGCTAAACAATTGCAAGACAGGTCGAAAATTGGCGCGGTTTTGGTGTGCTTCGCGCTTGACGGGGCACATGGTGCATCCTAGAAGGCATCTCACGCTTGGGGTCACCCTCGGGTGGGTAGTGCGCGGTTGTAGCTCAGCTGGTTAGAGTGCCGGCCTGTCACGCCGGAGGTCGCGGGTTCGAGCCCCGTCAACCGCGCCAGACTACCCTCCTGAAACGACGCTTTGCGTGATGCGCGGTTGTAGCTCAGCTGGTTAGAGTGCCGGCCTGTCACGCCGGAGGTCGCGGGTTCGAGCCCCGTCAACCGCGCCAATTTACCTCAATATTATCAGTGATTTATGCGACCCTCACGGGGTTTCATAGTGGCCAATTAAATACATGTCACTTTTGGCATGGATTATCGGGCTACAAGTGGCTATGTGATGGGCAGACCAATGTGAAAGGCCACCCCCATGCAGATTCTTGATCAAATTCCGTGGAACATTGCCATTCTGGCAGCGCTGACGCTTGGCCTTGCGCCGTTCTTCCCCGAACCCCATATCTGGGAAAAGCTCAAGATGCTGGCGAGCGGCACACTGGTGCGTCCTGTCGATTTCTTTGATTTCCTAATGCATGGCGCGCCGTGGTTGCTGTTGGCGGCCAAAGCGCTGCGCATGGTGCTGCTGCGCGGTTAGTCGCGCAGGTCGTTCAGCACGGCGTTTAGTTGCGGATCATCGCCGATCCGCATGGCGCTTGCGTTAAACGGAGAAGCCACGTCGGGCGGGATGCCGACCAGTTCATACATCGCGCCGCCGGCTGCAAAATATCGCTGGTGCGACAGGCCCAGCACAAAACCGTTGGGCAGGGTGACTTTCATAATGTCGGACTGGCCGCCTGCTGTCGGCTCGCCCACCACAGTGACCTGCGCCAAGTCGTTCATCGCAAGCACAAATACTTCGGCGGCGCTGGCGGTATAGCCGCTGGTCAGGATCGCCACCGGCTGCGTTAACGCATTTGGCCCCGCTGGTGTCACGGTCATTGCGAAGGGCGCGCCAAAGCCGGACGCGGTGCGCGTGATCTTGGTGCAGCACAGCATCGGCGAATGGGTGAAGAACGACGCATAGGTCAGCGCAACCGTGTCTGACCCGCCGGGGTTCAGGCGCAGATCGAGGATGATCGCATCGGTGCCCGCTAGCGCGCGGGCGACTTTGGCAAAACCGTCGCTGGCAAGGCCGGCCTCGGACCCGAACAGGTCCGGATTGGTGCCCATGTGCCGCATCAGGACGTAGCCGATATTGCCGTCTAGAACGGTAAATTCCAGCCCCGTGTTCGGCACGCTTGTCAGGGAAAGCGCGCGCGGAACAGATAGGAAATCAGTGCGCTCGCTGGCCCAATCGGTGCGGCTGGCGGGGCTGTAGCCCGCAGGCAGGTCCGGCGCGACCAGATATGTATGAAGATCATCCAGCGGCGACAGAACCTCGCTTAGCCGGGCAAACGTAGCGGCGTCATCCAGATCGGGCGTGAACAGCGGCGCGAACTGGTCATAGCGCGCCGCCCAATCAACCCCATGCAGATCAAAGAAGGCATAGTTTTCATCCATCACCGTCCATAACGCGTCAAAATTTTCGCGCGGTGTGCCGGGGCGCGTGGTGGTGGCACAATGGGCGGGCAGGGCCGTGAGGGGCGTGGCGGTGATCGGGTTGGCGGTGCCGTCGACGTTGATAATCAGCGCACCATCGCTTGCTGCGAAATCCGCATCCGCCAGCGAGCGCAGCGCAAGGGAATGCGCGGGGCCGGATAGGTGGGTCAGGCAAGTCGCGCCATTTACTTCATAGATATCAATGCCAAAGCGGCCAATATCCAGCACCAGTCCATAGCCTTCGGTTGCCCATATCCCGCGCGTTTGCCGGTCGGGCATAAAGAACGGCCAAGTGAGCACTACAAGTGCGATCAGCGTGCCGATCCCCCAAAGCGCATAGCCAAGGATGCGGCGCAGCCAAGACATCCTTAGGCAAGTGCCGCAAGAATGCGCGCCCAGGATCGGATGCCTTTGTGAAAGCTTTGCAGGTCATACTTTTCGTTCGGGCTGTGAATGCGGTCGTCCTCCTGGGCGTAACCGACCAGCATTGCGTCCATGCCTAGAACCTCTTTGAAGTGCCCAGCAATCGGGATTGACCCGCCCATGCCGACGAATACCGCCTCGCGGTCCCATTCGTCCGAAAGCGCTTGGCGCGCGGCCTCGAATTCTGGACGGTCGGTGTTCATCACGGCGGCTTTGGAGCCTTCAAGATCGTTGTCCCATGTAACACGGGTGTCGGGGCGCAGCTGGCTTTCTACATGCGCACGTACGTTGTCGCGCAGAATGTCAGGGTCCATGTCGCCCACAAGGCGGCAGGTGATTTTGCAATGCGCTTGGGCCGGGATCACGGTTTTTGACCCCGCACCCTGATAGCCGCCCCATAACCCGTTGATTTCCAGCGTAGGGCGCGCCCATTGCTGTTCGAGCGTGGAATATCCCTGTTCGCCACTCGCCTGCGTCAGCCCGGCGTTGTCCAGATAATCGGCCTCGTCAAAGCCACAGGTATCCCATTGCGCGCGCAGGTTGTCGCCAATCTTGATCACGCCATCATAGAAACCGTTAACGGTGACGCGACCTGTATCATCATGAAAACTAGCGATAATCCGGCTGATTTCACGCAACGGATTCACGGCAGGGCCGCCGTAGTGGCCCGAATGCAGGTCAATGGCGGGGCCGTGCAGGGTAAACTCGTCCTTGAGCATCCCGCGCAACTGGCTGGCAATCGACGGCACGCCAGCGGCCACCATGCTGGTGTCGCAGATCAGTGCCAGATCGCAGGTAAGCTCGTCTTTGTGGGCCTCCATAAAGGGCACCAATGACGGTGATCCGCTTTCCTCTTCGCCCTCAAACAGGAACGTCAGTTTGCAGGGCAGGGCGCCATGCACGGCTTTCCACGCGCGGCAGGCCTCGACGAAGGTCATCAACTGGCCCTTGTCGTCAGATGCGCCACGTCCGCGAATGACTTTACCGTTGGGAGTGTCTGCGATGCTGGGCTCAAACGGCGGCGTATCCCAAAGGTTCAGCGGGTCCACGGGCTGTACATCATAGTGGCCATAAAACAGCAGGTGCGGGCCGTCACCGTCCAAGTGGCCAACGACCATCGGGTGGCCGGGTGTCTTGTGTTTGGTGACCGTAACGCCAAGGGATTCGAGATCGGCGACCAGCCAATCGGCGGCCTTGTCCACTTGGGCGTTAAAGGCCGGATCGGTGCTGACCGATTGCAGGCGCAGAAACGCCATCAGGCGGTCAAGTGCTGCGTCAAGGTCGGCGTCGATTCGGGATAGGACAGGATCAAGGGACATGAGAACTCCGGCGGTTATGATTTTGTGCGACCCTATCGCATGGCGGTGCCGTGTCCAGCCTTGTCCGAGGCCCCTAAAGGGGGGCGGCAATTTGTAACCTGTTGCCCAAAACGGCCCCGCCCTATATGACCGCCAAGACCATTCTGCGGGGTTCACCCCTCGCGTGCTGCAAGAAGTGGGGACGACCTTGGATTTTGATGCACAACTTGATGCTGCTTTGGCCCGCCTTCATCTTGAAGGTCGCTACCGCACGTTCATCGACATTGAACGCAAGCAGGGCCATTTCCCGCATGCGATCTGGCGTCAGGAGAGCGGCGTTGAGCGCCCCATAACCGTCTGGTGTGGCAATGATTATCTGGGCATGGGGCAGCATCCTGCTGTTCTGTCGGCGATGCACGACGCCTTGGATGCGGCGGGCGCCGGGTCTGGCGGGACGCGCAATATTTCGGGCACGACGATCTATCATAAACGGCTTGAGGCGGAACTGGCTGATCTGCATCAAAAAGAGGCGGCGCTGCTGTTCACAAGTGCCTATATCGCCAATGATGCGACGCTTTCGACGCTGCCGCGTCTGTTTCCGGGGCTGGTTATTCTGTCGGACAGTCTGAACCATGCGTCGATGATCGAGGGTATTCGCCGCAATGGCGGGGCCAAGCGGATTTTCAAACACAACGATCTGGACGATCTGCGCGCGCAACTTGCAGCGCTTCCAGCCGAGGTGCCGAAACTGATCGCGTTTGAATCGGTCTATTCGATGGACGGAGATTTCGGCCCGATCAAAGAGATTTGCGATATTGCCGATGAATACGGCGCATTGACCTATTTGGACGAAGTGCACGCGGTGGGCATGTATGGCCCGCGCGGTGGTGGCGTTGCCGAACGCGACGGATTGCTGGACCGGATCGACATTATCAACGGCACTTTGGGCAAAGCTTATGGCGTTATGGGCGGCTATATCGCCACATCTGCCAAAATGGCCGATGCGGTGCGCAGTTATGCGCCGGGTTTCATTTTTACAACATCGCTGCCGCCTGCCGTTGCAGCCGGTGCTGCCGCGTCAGTTGCGCATTTGAAGACAGATCAGGCCCTGCGCGACAAACATCAGACGCAGGCAAAGATCCTTAAGGCGCGCCTGAAAGGGTTGGGTCTGCCGATCATTGATCACGGCAGCCATATCGTGCCGCTGATCGTTGGTGATCCGGTTCACACCAAGATTCTGTCGGATATGTTATTGGAACAGCACGGAATTTATGTGCAGCCGATCAATTTCCCGACTGTGCCACGCGGCACCGAAAGGCTGCGGTTCACGCCAAGCCCGGTGCATGGGCCACATGAAATGGACGC
>JBLHNX010000167.1:0-6215 GCA_047622125.1 Paracoccaceae bacterium
GGTGTCCTATTGCAGCTTGGGCACATGTTTCATTTATGGGGCGAGTCGCCCCGATGTGTGCGTTATGGTCGACTTAGATCACATCGTCGGTGACAATGTCACACATTACACAAATGACATGTATTATTTATGGCAGGGATGTCAAGCCGCGCTTGTCACAAGAGACTTCAGGCCGGAAATATTGTTAATTGTAATGGTGCCGCGCGTCTGGCTGACCCAGCCACGGCGATGGAATTCCTGAAGTTGCCGCGAGATCACTTCGCGGGCGGTGCCCAGTTCAGCAGCCATTTGCTGGTGTGTGGCATGAATAACCTGATCTTGCCCGGCCAGTTCCAGCAGCCGCTGCGCAAGGCGGATATCAACGCGGCGAAAGGCAATTTCTTCGATCACGACGAACAGATCAGTGATCCGGCGCGAATAAGCGGAAAACACAAACTGGCGAAAGGTTTGCGATTGCGAAATCAGATCGTCAAACACGGCGCGCGGAATGGCAACGGCCTGCACATCGGTTTCGGCAATGCCTTCAGCGCTGTAGTCTTCGTAGGCCAGCAGGCAGGCCGTGGTCAGCACGCAGCTTTCGCCTGCATGCACACGATACAGCACGATCTCGCGGCCCTGATCGGACGTTTGCTGCACCCGCACCGTGCCCTCAAGCAGCAGCAGCAAGTTTTCCGGGGCTTTGCCGGGGCCGAAAATCAACGTGTCCTTGGGCACTGACACGATAACGGACCGCGCAGTTAAAATATTGCGGATCGGTGCCTTAAGCGACGCAAGTCCGTTAAAGCGTGAAATCCAATCCATAGCGGTTTCCTTTTGGGCAGCGTTTGTATTGGTTTAGGGGCTGCGTGGGCGGGGTGCAATTGTGTGTTTGTCTCGCAGATTGGGTCGTTCGCAAGCGACAGGGCGGCGTTTGCGCGCTTGCACTTGAACGTGGCAGGCTCCAAGTATGCGTCAACTTAGCACACCTGCCGGAGAACCAGCATGACCCTGTCCCGCCGCGCCGTTTTGGGCGCCACCCTTGCCGCAACCCTGATCGCCGGCGCCGCCATGGCGCAAGAGGTCACGTTGCGGATGCACCAGTTCTTGCCTGCCAATTCGGTTGTGCCTGCGGAAATCCTTGACGTCTGGGCCGACAAGGTCGAGGCCGACAGCGGCGGACGCATCGAAATCCAGCGCTTCCCGTCGATGCAGTTGGGCGGCACCCCGCCGCAGCTTTATGATCAGGCGGTTGATGGCGTGGCCGATATCGTTTGGACAGTGGCCGGTTACACGCCGGGCCGTTTCCCACACGCCGAAGTCATGGAATTGCCGTTCATGATGACCAACGCCGAAGCCACGTCCCGCGCGTTCTGGGAACTGGCCGAGGAACACATGCTGGACGATGATTTCGCCGACGTCAAAGTGCTCGCACTTTGGGTTCACGGCCCCGGCGTGCTGCACACCAACCGACCCATCACTGAAATCGCCGATCTGGACGGGCTGAAACTGCGCGCCCCGTCACGCACCACAACAATGTTGTTTCAAGCATTGGGCGCAACAGCGGTCGGCATGCCCGTGCCTGGCGTCCCCGAAGCCCTGTCCAAAGGCGTGATCGACGGCGCGGCCCTGCCATGGGAAGTGACCGAGGCGCTGCGCGTGCACGAACTGGTCGACAACCACACCGAATTTGGCGATGCCGCGATCTACACGCTCGCTTTTGTGTTCGCGATGAATCTTGACGCATATAACGGCCTACCCGACGATCTGCGGGCTGTGATCGACGCCAACTCAGGTGTCGAATTCTCTGCTTTTGCAGGGCGCACCCATCAGGCATTTGACGCACCCGTACGCGCTGTGGCCGAGGAACGCGGTAACAACATCATCACACTGTCCCCCGAACAGGTTGATGACTGGCGCGCTGCTGCTGCCCCAACCGTGGACACGTGGATCGGCGAGATGAACGAGCGCGACATCGACGGTGCCGAGCTGGTTGATCAGGCCCGCGCGCTGATTGCGAAACACACCGCCGCACAATAAGACAGACCTTGCCCCTTTGGGCGCCCAATAAAGGGGCAGGGATGCTGCATAACCTGATGATCAATTTGGCCAAAGGCATGGCCCTGCTTGGCGGGGTCGTTTTGTTATGTCTGATCGCCATCGTCGGGATTTCCGTGCTGGGCTTGCAGGTGAACGGGTTCGGCCATCTGGACTGGGTTGAAACCAGCGCCCCGCGTTTTGCCGCATGGTTGTTGGGCACGGGTGTCGGTCCGCTGACCGGCGACTATGAACTGGTCGCGGCGGGCGCAGCATTCGCGATTTTCGCCTTTCTGCCGATTTGCCAAATCACCGCCGGACATGCGTCTGTTGATATCCTGACTGACCGTTTCCCGCCCCGCATCCAAGCCGCCCTGATCGCATTCTGGGAAGTGATCTTGGCTGCGACCTTGATCCTGATCGCCGCGCGTCTTTATGTCGGCACGATGGACAAAATGCGTTATGGCGAAACGAGTTACCTGATACAGTTCCCACTATGGTGGTCCTACGGGGCCAGTTGTGCGGCAGCTGCAATCGCCGCTTTGGTCGGCGTCTACTGCGCCGCGTGGCGCATCGCGCAGGCGGTCAAACCATGAGCATGCTTGACCTCGCCGCATGGTCGTTCCCCGTCTTCCTGCTAATGATCGCCCTGCGCGCACCGATTGGTTTGGCGATGCTGATTTGCGGGTTGGGCGGCACGTATTTAGCCACCGGAAGCCCCAATATCGTGCTGGCCCGCCTAAAGGGTGAAACCTACACGACATTCGCCAATTACGATCTGATTGTGGTGCCGTTCTTTCTGCTGATGGGGCAATTTGCATCCCATTCAGGCATGTCGGCATCCCTGTTTCGCGCGGCGGCCGCGTTCTTGGGGCACCGCAAGGGCGGGGTCGCCATGGCAGCTGTCGGGGCTTGCGGCGGGTTTGGCGCGATCTGCGGAAGCTCGCTGGCAACAGCCGCCACAATGGGCCGCGTGGCCCTGCCGGAACTGCGCCGCTATGGATATGATGGCGGCTTTGCGTCAGCAGCCCTCGCGGCAGGCGGTACGCTGGGCATCCTGATCCCGCCCTCGGTGATCCTTGTGATTTATGCCACCCTGACGCAGCAAAACATCGCCGAATTGTTTGTCGCCGCCGTTGTGCCGGGGATTATCGCGGCCCTTGGCTATATGCTGGTGATCGCGATCTATGTGCGGGTCGTGCCAAATAGTGCGGGACAACGCGCGCCCCTGCCGTGGCCGGATCGGATGCGCGCGCTGGGCGACGTCTGGCCTGTGTTGATGGTGTTTGTACTGGTGGTTGGCGGCATCTATCGCGGGTGGTTCACACCCACAGATGGTGCCGCAATCGGTGCGCTGGCCACGGGGCTGATTGCCGCCCTGACGGGACGTTTGGGGTGGTCGGGCCTGCGCGCTTGCCTGATCGCCACGGGCAAGCAAACGGCGATGATCTTCTTTATCATCCTTGGGGCGGCGTTCTATCGCGGCTTCCTCGCCCTTGCCCAAGTCCCACAAGAACTGACCGACGTTGTGACGCAATACGCATTCGCGCCGATGACGGTGCTGCTGATCGTGCTGGTGTTCTATCTGGTTATGGGGTGCCTGATGGACAGCCTGTCGATGATCTTGCTGACGATCCCAATTTTTTGGCCGGTTATCAGCGGCTTGGACTTTGGCCTTTCACCTGATCATCTTGCGATCTGGTTTGGTATTCTGGTGTTGATCGTGGTCGAAGTCGGGCTGATCACGCCGCCCGTGGGCCTGAACCTGTTCGTGATCCACAAGATCGACGGGCAAACCCCGATGGGGCGCACGTTTAAGGCGGTCCTGCCGTTTGTGGCCTCTGATATCGTGCGTGTGGCATTGCTGCTGGCATTCCCCGCGATCACGCTTTTCGCGATCAATTAGTCGCGGCAAAGGGTGATATCGGCCGCGCGCGATTGATCAATCACGGCCTGCGCGTTGGGAATATCGTTGCTTTCGGCGCGTCGCGTGGCGGCCGGGCTGCTTAGCCCATGCGACAGCCAGCGATGAATCAACCGTCCCCGAAGATCAGCCATGGGCACATCAAGCATCACAGTCAGATCCCAAAGCGGACCAAGCTGCGCCCAAGGCTCCGTTTTCATCAGCAGATAGTTCCCCTCCACAAGGATCACATCACACTCAGCAGGCACGATTTCCGCGCCGGCGATGGCGATATCGCGGCTGCGATCAAACACCGGAATTGCCACTTTGCCACCCGCGCGCAGGCGCCGGACCATATGTACAAATCCGTCGGCATCAAAGGTTTCTGGCGCGCCCTTGCGGCCCAGAACGCCGCGCGTTTCCAGCAGCCGATTGTCCAGATGAAAGCCATCCATCGGCACTACGGTGGCGCTACATTTCTGACTTGTCAGACGGCGCGCAACTTCGGCGGCAAGGGTGGATTTGCCGCTGGCAGGTGCACCGCAAACGGCAACCATCATGCGCGGGTAATCTGCGCGCATCTCGTGGATACGATCAGCCAATTCGTTCACATGTGTATTGATCGAGTTCATGCCCTGCCCATCCGGTTTTGCGCTGAGCTTAGCTGCCTGATGGGCATCGTGCGAGTAGAAAGTCTATACGTTGCAGATTTAGCCGATCTTAGTCTGGCAGCAGTCGCGCGGCTTCCTTGCGCGCGAACGGCTTCATGCGTGCGCCGTGCTCATCCATAAATGCCTGTACACGTGTAGGATCATGTTTCGAAAGATCCCGCAGCCACCACGCCACAGCTTTCTGGATGAACCATTCAGGGTCGTCCAGATAGGTTTCAGCCCAGCCAAGCACTTGTTCGCGAATTGCGATCTCTGCGGGTTTGGGGTGGTTCTGTTTGGTCCATGGCAGGGTCATGACAAGGGCGGCGCGGCGGGTCCACATATGCTCTGACTGCGTCCATCCGACCAGTTCCTGAACGCGCAGCGGCTGCCACACCAGCCGCTTCTGGCCCGCGATACTGGCATGGTCCGCAATCGCCCAAGCATCGAAATCGGGCACCCAGGATACAATCAAATCCCATGCGGGTTGGTCGTCGGGGCGGATACGGGCCTGCGTCAACAGCTTGGCTGCGGCCACGCGCGCCTCGTGGATGTTGGACTGCCACAACCCGTCTGCCAGCGCGATCCTTGCGTCCGGCTCAAGTGTGGCGCGCCAGTCTTTGACGGCCGCATCAATTGCAGGATTGGCGACGCCCAGATAGGGGCGCTCAACTTTGTGATAGCGGGCCATTTCGCCAGCTTTGCCTGCATCGCCAATGGCGCGCAGCACGTCGATTGCGCTGTCGGGTGTCATCGCGTCAACCGATGCTCAAGGTGCGCCTTGACCACGGGCCATTCCGGCGCGGTGATCGAATAGGCGGCAGTGTCGCGGATCGTGCCATTCTTCGCAACCATATGCGCACGCAGGATACCATCAAGCTGCGCGCCCAGCCGTTCGATTGCGCGGCGCGATTGGGTGTTCATCCGGTGGGTGCGAAATTCGACGGCGATGCAGCCCAGATGGTCAAATGCATGGGTCAGCATCAGCAACTTGGCTTCGGTGTTCAGGGGGGTGCGATGCACGCTTGGCGCCAGCCACGTCGAGCCGATCTCCACCCGTTTGTTAGCCGCGTCGATATGCATGAATGTTGTCATGCCCACGGGGGTACCGTCGGGCGTCATGACCGTAAAGGGGGCCATATTCGACAGCGATAGGCGGCGGCTAATTTCGGCCGTAATGCCGTCAGGGGCAGGGATATCCGTATACCAAAGCTGGCCAAGGTCAGCCGCCGCGCGGGCCAATGCAGGGGCGTGATCATGTGATAATGGCGCTAGGATCACGTGTTCGCCTGTTAGTGTTATGGGGGCTGGCCAGTTCATTCTACGGTCACCGATTTGGCCAGATTGCGCGGCTGATCGACGTCCGTGCCTTTGGCGACGGCGGTGTGATACGCCAGCAGTTGGGCCGGGATCGCATAAAGGATCGGCGCGAGGAACGGATCGACTTGCGGCATGATGATTGTCTCCCAAACGCCGCTTCCGGCTTCTTCTGCGCCTTGTTTGTCAGTGATCAACAGAACCTGTCCGCCGCGCGCCATGACCTCTTGCATGTTGCTGATGGTCTTGTCGAACAGCGCGTCTCGTGGGGCCATAACAATCACAGGCACATGTTCATCCACAAGGGCAATGGGCCCATGTTTAAGTTCACC
>JBLHNX010000168.1:0-6203 GCA_047622125.1 Paracoccaceae bacterium
TGAAAAAACAAGACATGAACCGCGACTGGATCGCCACCGCCGCCACCCTTTCGCAAGCCCTGCCCTACATGCAGCGCTATGCGGGCGCGACTGTGGTCATCAAGCTTGGCGGCCACGCCATGGGCAGCGACGCCGCGATGGAAGAGTTCGCGCGCGATGTGGTGCTGATGCAGCAGGTTGGTGTGAACCCGGTGATCGTCCATGGCGGCGGACCTATGATTAACGAAATGCTGGATAGGCTGGCGATCAAATCCGAGTTTGTGGACGGTAAACGCGTCACCGATGCCGCAACTGTCGAAGTGGTCGAGATGGTCCTGTCGGGCAAAGTAAACAAGTGGATCGTGCAGGCGATCAATCGTCAGGGCGGTCGCGCGGTCGGTCTGTCGGGCAAGGATGCAAGCCTGATGACATGTGATCAGGACGCACCAGAACTGGGCCTTGTCGGGACTCCCTCCGAAGTGGACCCGACCATTTTACGCACGTTGTTCAACGCTAACACGATCCCGGTGATTGCCCCGCTTGGCGCGGGTCGCAACGGGGAAACCTTGAACGTCAATGGTGATACGGCTGCGGGCGCAATTGCCGCTGCACTGACCGCGGACCGCTTGTTGCTGCTAACCGATGTGAGCGGCGTTAAGGACAAGGACGGCAACGTCGTCACCGAGATGACACCGGACCAGATTGCAGCGATGACAGCCGACGGCACAATTGCGGGCGGCATGATCCCCAAGACGCGTACCGCACTTGATGCGATAGCAGGCGGCGTGCGTGCGGTGGTCATTCTGGACGGACGTGCGCCAAATGCTTGCCTGTTAGAGCTGTTTACAGACCACGGCGCTGGGTCACTGATCCGCACCGCGCGGTGATTTTCGAAACGATCAATGCCGCTGCGCGCGCGAACGCGTTGGTAATCATGGGTGGTTTTCACCCCGCGCTTGAGGAAAACATCGGCCAAACGATCCTTTTGTTTGGACCACAGCAGCCCGATTTTTGGCCTACATTCACCGCTTCCCCAGAATACACCGATGGCTCATCTGACCCGCTGGATCGTTGGTCAACGCGCGTGATCACTGCCCTTGCCGCCGATCTGGGCGCGCAGGTGCTGTTTCCGTTTGGAGGACCGCCGTTTCAACCGTTTATCGCTTGGGCAAAACGCACGGGCCGCGCTTGGCAGTCGCCAGTTGGATTGTTGATCCATGATACTGCTGGGCTTATGGTATCCTATCGCGGAGCGTTGGTTTTCACGCAACACATTGCGCTACCTGCAACGGGTAACAGCCCCTGCACTACCTGCCCCGCCCCTTGCCGCACCGCCTGCCCTGTCGGGGCGCTGACGCCCGATGGCTACGACGTAGCAGGCTGCAAGGCCCATATCACGACGCCTGCCGGCAACGACTGCATTGGCAGTGGCTGTGCCGCGCGTCGCGCCTGTCCCGTTTCGCAATCCTACGGACGCGACCCCGCCCAATCCGAATTCCACATGAGGGCTTTTGTATGACCTGCCGTTTGATCCTGATCCGCCACGCCAAGTCAAGCTGGGACGACTTTGATTCAGACGATCATGCGCGAGTGCTGAATGACCGTGGTCGCGCATCGGCGACAGCGATTGGCGCGTGGCTGGCCAAGAATAATTACATTCCCGATCTCGTCTTGTGCTCTGATGCGGCACGTACGACCGAAACGCTGTCCCTGATACGGCCTGCCTTTCCAGCCCCGCCCAAGGTTGAGTTCCGGCCCGGTTTTTATCATGCAAGTCCCGATCATATGCTCGACGTGTTGCGGCGCCAGATTGCGGGCACGGTTGCGATTGTCGCGCATAACCCGGGCATAGGGGCGCTGGCTTGCGGGCTGGTTGCGACACGCCCTAACGATGCGGATTTCGTCCGCTACCCGACAGGTGCGACAACGGTGCTGGATTTTGACGTTGGTAATTGGGCGCAAGTGCGCGCGGGCCAAGGGACGCTGGTTGATTTTACCACACCGCGCGCCTTGATATAGAAAGGGCGGGGAAAGACCCCGCCCGTTTCATCAATTTCGGCTGTCTTAGTGACCCAGAATCTGGCTCAGGAACAACTGCGTCCGCTCGGACTTGGGGTTGTTAAAGAACTCTTCCGGCTCGTTCTGTTCGACGATCTGACCTTGGTCCATAAAGATCACGCGGTTGGCAACCTGACGGGCAAAGCCCATTTCATGCGTAACGCACAGCATGGTCATACCTTCTTCGGCTAGCTCGATCATGGTATCGAGCACTTCTTTAATCATTTCGGGATCAAGTGCCGAGGTTGGTTCGTCAAACAGCATGATACGTGGCTTCATGCAAAGCGAGCGGGCAATCGCCACACGCTGCTGTTGCCCACCGGACAATTGACCGGGGTATTTGTCAGCTTGCTCGGGGATCTTGACCTTTTCAAGGAAGTGCATCGCCACTTCTTCGGCTTCCTTCTTAGGTGTTTTACGCACCCAGATCGGTGCCAGCGTGCAGTTTTCCAGGATCGTCAGGTGCGGGAACAGGTTGAAGTGCTGAAAGCACATCCCTACTTCCGAGCGCACCTTGTCGATGTTCTTAAGGTCGCTGGAAAGTTCAGTGCCATCAACGATGATCTGCCCCTTCTGGTGCTCCTCAAGGCGGTTGATACAGCGGATCAACGTGGATTTGCCCGACCCGGAAGGGCCACAAATCACGATCCGTTCACCGTTATTCACGGTCAGGTTGATGTCGCGCAAGACATGAAAGGACCCAAACCATTTGTTCATATTCGTGATCTGGACGGCGACTTCGTCGGACACCTGCATGTGGCTACGATTAATCTCGCGTTGGGTTGCGACTTCAGACATTTCGGTCTCCTTAACGATGCTCACGCTGGAGCTTTTTCTCGAGGTATAGGGAATAGCGGCCCATGCTAAAGCACGCGACAAAGAACATCAGACCGATAAAGGCGAATAGCTCCCAGTAGATGCCATTCCATTCGGTCGTGGCGCGAACTGCACCTGCGATGCCAAGCGGGTCAAACAGACCGATGAACACAACAAGCGTGGTGTCTTTGAACAGCCCGATAAAGGTGTTCACGATCCCGGGTATCGAGATTTTTAACGCTTGTGGCAGGATGATGAGCTGCATGGATTGCCAGTAATCCAGCCCAAGGGAATCTGCGCCCTCGTATTGGCCAGTCGGCAAGGCCGCGAGGCCGCCGCGCACAACCTCGGCGATATAGGCCGAGGCAAAGAGCGTTACCATGATGATCACGCGCAGTGTCAGGTCAAAGTTCGTGCCCGGTGGCAAGAAGTAGTTCAGCAGCAATTGCGCCGTGAACAACCACACGATCAATGGCACGCCACGGATCACTTCGATGAACACCACAGCGGTCGTTTTAATGATGATCAAGTCAGACTGACGGCCAAGGGCCAGAAGAATGCCCAACGGCAACGAGAGTATGATCGCTGAAAGGCCAATGACAACCGACAACATAAACCCGCCAAATTTACGCGACTCGACGAATTCGATGCCAATCGGCAGGACGCTGTCCAAGGCCGACACAAGCGAACCGGCCACAAACAGCCAGAACAGGATTGGCAAAACGATTGCCGCAATAAGTCCGGCAAGTGGGCTTAGCTTGTTACCGACAAAGTTCATTGCGGCCCAACCCAGAACAAAGCCTAACGCGATCACGATCGGCCCCCAAATAGACCCGCCCCAAAGCAGCCAGAAGCACAAGAAAGGAACGGCGACGGTCAGCATGAACATCTTGCGTGGCAGGCCGGAAAACAGGACCGGCATGATCCCGACAAGGAACAGGATCAGCGCGAGAATTGGCCGCCAATACAGCTCGGAGGGGTAGTAGCCAAACACCATCTGGTGCCAGCGCGCAGTAAGAACCGAGAAGCAAGCGCCGTCATGGCTATCAAGGCCCTTTGCATTCAGAACTTCACGGCATTGGGTCAGGGATTCAGCCCCCCATACGCTGTTTAAGAGCCAAGGAACGATACCTGCCAAGACCAAATAGATCGCGTAGATCGAGATCACCGTGAGGATAGCATTCATCCAGCTTGAGAACAGGTTCTCGCGAACCCACTTGATCGCGCCTGTTTCTGTTACCGGCGGAGCCAGTTCGGGCAAAACTTCGGTGCGGACATAGGATACGGTTTGTGCGTTTGCATCTGACATTCTACCGCTCCTTCAACTTGGTTGAGTTGTTGTAATAGTTCATCCCACCCGAGATGAGCAGTGAAAGGGTAAGGTAGAAAGCACCCAGCAACATGATGCCTTCAAGCTCGCGGCCCGTTTGGGCGATGCTGATGCCGCCAAGTGTAGCGCGCACATCCATGTAGCCAACAGCCAGCGCGAGGGACGAGTTTTTTGTCAGGTTCAAGTACTGCGAAATCAGCGGCGGGATAATCACCCGCATGGCTTGGGGCAGAATCACAAGGCTCATCGTGCGGCGGGGACGCAAGCCCAACGCAGACGCGGCTTCGGATTGCCCTTTGCTGACAGCTAAAATACCCGACCGAACGATTTCTGCGATAAAGGCACCGGTATATAGCGACAATGCCAGCCACAGGGCCATAAGCGAGTTACGTATGTGGACGCCTTCGGTAAAGTTGAACCCCTTGAGGAACGGCTGCACGATTGTCGCGCCAAGTAAGAACAGCACAATCGCCAATGGCACAAAGAAGATCGCCAAGTTTTTCCAGATTGTCGACGGCCGGAACCCTGTCGCAAGCTGTTTTGCAGTCGCGCTGCGGTTCACAAAGGAAATCGCGACAAGGCTCGCGGCCAGAACACTAAATATGACCAGCCAGTCAATCCGTCCCGACGATACAGCCGTTGCGCCCTCTTGCGCGGCGACAACTTCATTGCCGCTTAGCGAATTTGTGAAACCGATGCGTGGAATGTAAGTGCCGCGATTTGTGATTGCGACGCTATCGCCAAGAATCATCGACGCCTCAGGCGTATCACCGCGGAAATCACGGGGTTGCGGCAGGCCTTCGGATACGAAAGCAAAGATCAGGATGATCCACAGCAGCAAGGGAACGTTGCGCAACCCTTCGACGTAGACGGCCATCAGGCGGCTTACGACCCAGTTTTTCGACAATCGCAACACGCCCACAATCAGACCGATGAACGTTGCCGCGACACAGCCAAGGAAGGCCACAAGCAGCGTGTTCAAGATGCCAACAAGGGCTGCGCGGCCATGTGTCATCTGGTTGTTATATTCGATCAACATC
Source organism: Paracoccaceae bacterium (assembly GCA_047622125.1). Taxonomy (GTDB): domain Bacteria; phylum Pseudomonadota; class Alphaproteobacteria; order Rhodobacterales; family Rhodobacteraceae; genus SW4. The sequence continues at coordinate 5,224 of JBLHNX010000168.1, forward strand.
TGGTTGATGTCATAGCCAGCAGGCTGGCTTAGAAAACTAAAGCTAAAGGATTTACCCAATGCCTCAAGGTTTGAAATGGTGTTGTTCACCAGCCAACCAAGGCCAACAACAATCAATATCAGAGCGATGACTTGGATCGTAATCGATCGATATCGTGTGTCGTAAATCAGTTGGCTCAGCCTGAAGGATTGCTTCGGCGTGTCACTTAACGTGGACATAGTTATTTTCTCCCGATCCCGCTGTTTCAGCATCACGCCGGTTAGCCCGACTGCGCACCGATCGCAGGTGTCGTGTTGGTCCTGTTGGTCGTCTTTTTATTGAGAGAGGGCGCGACCATTAGGCCGCGCCCTGACTTTAAGTATTTAGCGGAAAGGTGGCGAGTAGATCAGGCCGCCTTCGGTCCACTGAGCGTTCAGGCCACGGGCCAGACCGATCGGTGTGCTTTCGCCGATGTTTCTTTCGAAGATTTCACCGTAGTTGCCGCCTGCCATGATAGCAGATTTTGCCCAATCAGCCGAAAGAGCAAGCATCGCGCCAAGTTCACCTTCGGTGCCCAGCAGACGGTTGATTTCCGGATTGTTCGTGCCAGCAGACAGTTCAGCGATGTTTGCCGATGTCACACCCAGCTCTTCGGCTGAAACAAGTGCGTTCAGCGTCCAGCGTGCGATGTCAGCCCATTCGTTGTCGCCGTGACGGACCAGTGGGCCGAGTGGCTCTTTCGAAATGATTTCGGGCAGAAGCACGTGATCAGCAGGCGCTTCGAACGAGGCGCGCGTTGCGGCCAGACCAGAAGCGTCTGTTGTGTAGACGTCACATGCGCCAGCAAGATACTGCTGCTGACCTTCGGCGTTGGTTTCGATCGGAACCGGCTCGTAGCTGATGTTGTTGGCGCGGAAGTAGTCGGCCAAGTTCAGCTCGGTTGTGGTGCCTGTCTGGATACAAACGGTCGCGCCGTCCAGATCCTTGGCAGACGAAACGCC
>JBLHNX010000169.1:0-6162 GCA_047622125.1 Paracoccaceae bacterium
TGACCTTCCGTGGCGTGCGCAGTGAGGAAGAAGCAACGGCGCTGATCGCCTATATCGAAAGTTTGGCCACTGAATGACGTCTTGGCCTGCCATCACGTGCACTGTTGTCGCCCTCGTTGGTGGGGCGGCAATGGCACGTGCGGAGGCCGGAGGAGACCCTGATCGTGGGGCCGAAATGTTCCGGCAATGCGCTGGCTGTCACCAAGTCGGGAGTGGCGCAAAAAACGCAATTGGCCCCCAGTTGAACGGTATTTTTGACCGCTCTGCCGCGCGCACCGAGGGCTTTGCGTATTCCGATGGCTTGCTGCGGGCCGCAACGAACGGGCTTGCGTGGGATTTCGACTCGCTTGATGCATATATCGAAAACCCGCGCGCTTTGGTGTCCCAAACACGGATGAATTTTCGCGGCCTTCCCGACCAGCAAGACCGTGATGATTTGCTTGCCTTTCTGCGGATCTACTCCGCCAGCCCAAGCGACATCCCTGAATCAGCTCCCACCGCACAGGCGGTGGACCACGAGGTCGCGCCTGAAATTCTCGCCATTGTTGGTGATCCTGCCTACGGCGAATACCTGTCTGGCGAATGCACGTCTTGTCATCAGACAAGCGGCGCCGCGAACGGCATTCCTAGCATTACAAATTGGCCGGCTGAATATTTTGTAACGGCCATGCATGCCTACAAGGACGATGTGCGAACCCATCCTGTGATGCAGATGATGGCGAAGCGGTTGTCGAACGAGGAAGTCGCAGCACTTGCTGCGTATTTTGAGGACGTCGAATAAATCGACGCTCACTAAAGGAGGATACTATGACACTGAATAGACGCGCCTTTATGGGAAGTGCAGTTGCCGCGACTGGTGTGCTAGCTGCGCCGATGGTCATGGGCGCAAGCCACGGCCGCCCCAAAGTTGTTGTTGTCGGTGGTGGCGCAGGTGGCGCAACCGTCGCGCGCTATCTGGCAAAAGACAGCAATGGTGAAATTGACGTTACCCTGATCGAACCGACACGGCAGTATTACACCTGCTTCTTCTCGAACCTCTATTTGGGCGGTTTCCGTACAATCGAAAGTCTTGGTCATTCATATGGCGGGCTCGCTGCGCAATACGGGATCAATGTTGTGCATGACTGGGCCATTGGCGTGGATCGTGACGCCAAGACCGTTTCGACCGCGGGCGGCTATACGCTGACATATGACCGCTTGATCCTGTCTCCGGGTATCGACTTTGTTGATGGTGCTGTGGCCGGTTGGGACGTGACTGCGCAAAACAAGATGCCGCATGCCTATAAGGCGGGATCGCAGTCTGAATTACTGAAGGCGCAGATCGAGGCGATGCCACAGGGCGGCACCTATGCGATGGTTGCGCCACCAAATCCATTCCGCTGCCCTCCTGGTCCGTACGAACGGGTCAGCATGGTTGCGCACCTCTTGAAACAAATTAACCCGACAGCAAAAATCCTGATTGCAGACCCAAAAGAGGCGTTCTCCAAGCAGGGCCTGTTCGAAGAGGGCTGGAACACGCATTACGCGGGCATGATCGAACGGATTGGTCCTGATTTCGGCGGCGCAAACGTCGAAGTTGATCCAGAAGCCATGACGCTGAGCATTGATGGTGATGTGAACAACGTTGATGTGTGTAACGTCATCCCTGCCATGAAGGCGGGCCGCATTGCCGACATCGCTGGCATCACCGAAGGCAACTGGGCACCCGTCAACGCGGCTGATCTGTCGTCGAAAATGGACGCCAATATCCATGTTCTAGGCGATGCATGCGCGCAGGGTGATATGCCAAAATCCGGCTTTTCTGCCAACAGCCAAGCCAAGGTTTGCGCCAACGCCGTGCGCGGTGCGCTGACAGGGTCGACAGTGTTTCCTGCGCGCTTTGCAAATACCTGCTGGTCGCTGATCGATACCAATGACGGCGTGAAAGTCGGCGCGACTTATGAAGCCACCGATGAAAAGATCGCCAAGGTCGACGGCTTCATCAGTCAGACGGGCGAAAGCGCCCAAGTGCGTCAGGCCACCTTCGAAGAATCCGTCGGTTGGTATGACGGCATCGCCGCTGACATGTTTGGCTAAACCATCTATCGGGCCTTGATCCGCATCAGGGCCCGATAAACTGCGCCACGCTACAATTAGTAATCATTTGAAAGGACATCCAATGAAACGTTTTTTGCTTGCAGCATGTCTCAGCGTGGCTGGGACTTTGGCCGTTGCCGAAGATGCGACGACCTATACGTTTGACGGCTCGTTTGACGACGCCACGTTTTCAGTCGAAAACGCGATTGTCGGCAAAGGTCTTGTGATCGACTATGTGAGCCACACCGGCGAGATGCTGAACCGCACGGCTGCGGACGTTGGCAGCGATGTGGAAATCTTTGCCGCCGCCGATATCTTTCTGTTCTGCTCGGCGGCCCTGTCGCGTGAAGTGATGGAAGCCGACCACATGAATATCGCGCATTGCCCCTACGGTATTTTCGTGGCCGAAAAAGACGGCGAAGTCTTGATTGGCCATCGCAACTACCCCGAAGGCGAAATGCAAAAAGTCCAAAGCTTGCTGGATGAGATCATTCAGGAAGCGCTCGGAGGATAACATCCCTTATGGATTATGCTGACTTCTTCACCGCGCAGCTTGATACGCTGCGCGATGATGGCAACTACCGCGTTTTTGCCGATCTTGAGCGGAAGCGCGGCGCGTTTCCCAAAGCCCTGAACCGCGATGATGGAACCCAGAGGGATGTGACAATCTGGTGCTCGAATGACTATCTTGGCATGGGGCAACATCCTGATGTTCTGGCCGCGATGCATGCGGCAATTGATAAGGTCGGCGCGGGGGCAGGGGGAACGCGCAACATTTCCGGCACAACGCATCACCACGTCTTGCTGGAACGCGAATTGGCTGATTTGCATGGCAAGGAAGCCGCGCTGTTGTTCACGTCCGGCTATGTGTCTAATTGGGCCGCGCTTGGCACCTTGGCGTCCCGGATCCCTGACTGCCTCGTGCTGTCGGATGCCCTGAACCATGCTAGCATGATCGAAGGCATCCGCCATTCGCGGGCGCAGTGTCAGGTCTGGCGTCACAACGACGTGGCCCACCTTGAACAACTGCTCGCCGCGCAACCGCTTGACCGCCCGAAATTGATTGCATTTGAAAGCGTCTATTCAATGGACGGTGATATCGCACCTATCAAGGAAATTTGTGACCTCGCCGATAAATACAACGCCATGACCTATCTGGACGAGGTTCACGCGGTTGGTCTTTATGGCCCGACCGGCGGCGGTGTTGCCCAAGAGCGCGGCCTGATGGACCGGATCACCGTCATCGAAGGCACCCTTGGCAAAGCCTACGGCGTTGTTGGCGGCTACATCGCAGCCTCGGCGGTGCTGTGCGATTTTGTGCGTTCGTTTGCGAGCGGGTTCATATTTACGACGGCCCTGCCACCGGCAGTTGCGGCTGGTGCTGCTGCTTCCGTGCGGCACTTAAAACAGAGCACCTCGGAACGGGCCGCCCACCAGACCCGCGTGGCGCAGGTGCGCGCGCGGCTGGACAGCGCCGGCATTCCACACACGCCAAACGACAGCCACATCATTCCGGTGATGGTTGGTGATCCGGTCAAATGCAAATACCTGTCGGATATCCTGCTACGGGATCATGGCATCTATATTCAGCCGATCAACTATCCAACCGTTCCAAAAGGAACAGAGCGGCTGCGCATCACGCCATCGCCCGTCCATAGTCAGACTGATATTGACCATCTGATCGGCGCACTCGAAACGCTTTGGGCGCAATGTGAACTGGCGCGCATACCGATGGCCGCGCAATAGACAATTGACCTATCGCAAGGGGACGACGCCCAAGCCGTGCTAGGCGATGGGCGACTTTAACAACGGGCTGTGATCATGGAAAACCTCCTCGAAACATTTGGCGACGGCCGCGTCCTGTTCGGATTGGGCGGCCTTGTCGGCATAGCCTTTGGCGCGGCGGCGTATCAATCACGGTTCTGCCTGCGTGCCGCGACCGTCGAAGTTGCCGAAGGGCGATGGGGCGAGCGCCTTGGCGTCTGGCTGGTTGCATTCTGTGCCGCCGTCTTTGCGGTTCAATTCGCCATCGCGGCAGGCTGGCTGAACGTGACTGACGCGCGCCAACTTGCCAATGTCGGAAGCCTATCCGGCGCGATCATCGGCGGGCTGATGTTTGGCATCGGCATGATCTTGGCACGCGGCTGCGCTAGCCGCCTGCTTGTCTTGTCGGCCACCGGAAATCTGCGGGCGATCGTGACGGGATTGGTTCTGACAGTCGTCGCACAGGCTTCGCTCTCTGGCGTTTTGGCCCCCGCCCGACTGGCACTATCGGTACTTTGGGTGGTTCCGGGCGGGGCATCGCGTGACTTGCTGTCGATCATCGGGCTGACGGCACCAGTGGCGGCGGCCATCGCGGGTGTCTTTCTGGCGGTGTCGCTGCTTTTTGCAGTCCGCAAGGGCGTGCCTTTGTCGTGGGGCATCAGCGCTGTGATTGTCGGGCTTGCGGTCGCTGCTGGATGGATCGGGACCTATCAGGTGTCGCAGGCATCGTTCGAGGTTGTGTCTATTACCTCGGTCACGTTCACGGGCCCCTCGACCGACACACTCATGGCATTGGTAAATGCACCGGTCATCCCACTTGGCTTTGGGGTTGGTCTGGTGCCGGGCGTCTTTCTTGGCGCTGCGATTGCGTCAATCCTTACGGGTGGATTTCACATCGAACGGTTCGGCAACGACACCCCGACTGAACGCTATTTGATAGGCGCGATCCTGATGGGGTTTGGCTCTATGCTGGCCGGTGGGTGTGCCGTGGGCGCGGGCATGTCGGGTGGGGCGATCTTCTCGCTTACCGCTTGGGTTGCCGTGCTATGTATGTGGCTTGGGGCGATGGCCACACATGCCGTGTTGCGCACCACAAGTGGGTCGGTCGCGCAGACGACCTAGGCGTCTTGCACGAAACGATAGGTGTCGCCCGCCCGTTCAACCCGCCCGATCCCGTTACCCATCAGATGGAAGCCCAAGATCGGCATCTGGTCATGCGCAAGCTGATCAAGCAAAGCCACGCGTGTTTCCGCGCCCAGTTCAAGGTTCTGATCCGACCCAGCCTGCCAAGCGGGATGTTCAAACGCAATGTGATGATTGCCGATGCAATCCCCAAGGATCATCATCGCGTCATTCCCTTGGCGCAACTCAAACGACATGTGGCCGGGCGTATGGCCGTATGTCGCGCGTGCCGCGACACCAGGTAGGATTTCCTCGCCGTCATTAAAGAACGTGATGTTCTCCGCGATCCGCTCAAGACGGCGTGCAGCACCGACGGCAAATGTTGTGCGGCCATCGTCGATGGTGTTCACGGTGTCGGCATCGGTCCAGTAGTCCCATTCGGCCTGGCCAATCATAAAGCGGGCATTGGGGAACAACAGATCGTCAAAGTCATCCACGACACCCCATAGGTGATCCGGGTGGGCGTGCGTAAAAGCGACATCGGTAATGTCTTGCGGGTCAAGCCCCGCGTCAGCCAAAGCGTCCACAAGGAAACCTGCGCTGCTCATAAATTCTGTTCCTGCGCCGACGTCGAACAGAATGTTGCGATCACCAGCCTGTAATAGGGTAACATTGCACGGCGGCGTCAGCACGTCACCCAGCCCGTATTTCGCCATGACGGCAGCCAATTCATCTGCCGGAACATGTTCGAGGGTCATCGAAGCCGGCAGTGTCAGGTTGCCATCCGACAATGACGTCAGCGTAAAACTACCAATGGTGCTCTGCGCCATCGCAGCGCGAAAAGGCGCGAACCCGGTGATTAGCCCAGCCGCCCCAAGAGTGGCGAAACGTCGTCGAGTGAGGGTCATGGCGGCATCCTTACGCATTCAGACTAAGGAATATGTAACGGTGTCGCCTGCAGGTTGTCAATCTGGCTGCAGCTGTTCCAAAATCAAGGCGCGTTGTTGATCAAATGACCCATATGCTGGGTGGCAAGAACGTAGCCATGCACACCAAATCCAGCCATGACCGCGTCGGCGCGCAGACTAACATAGGAATGATGGCGAAAGCTTTCGCGTTTGTGAACTTGGCTGATGTGGACCTCGATAACCGGCCCGTCAAAAGTATTGAGGGCATCGAGCACGGCAATCGAATAATGCG
>JBLHNX010000170.1:0-6147 GCA_047622125.1 Paracoccaceae bacterium
GCAACCGTGCGCGCAAGCTATTTGCTGCTGTTGTATTGGCCGCATTGGACGACGCTATTGCGGACGACAAGAAGTATGGAAACGGCCCCGAGCAGATCGCCCGCTGGGCGCGGTCGCGCGATGGCCGTGAAGTATTGTCATGCGCTGGAATCGACCCGAACGAACGTGTTGTTTCGGGCTTGATGGAGTTTGTGGGCAAGGGTGTTCGCACATCTGTCGCCCTGTCGCGGGAAGAGAGCGAGCGGCGTCATGCCGCTGAACAGGAAGCGAAAGCCGCCTAACGCCCCTCGCACATCCGACCCCCAGCCTGTTGGGAGTGTCACGAAAACGCGGTCCTCTGCTCGGGGCCGCGTTTTTCGTTTGTCACCGTCTAGCCTGCGAAAATGATGCCAAAGATAATGGCTGGCACGGCTTCGGCCAAGGCCAGCAGGGCAATCAGAACACGCATCCAAACCCCCGTGAACCTGCGCCAGAGCATCACGCAAAGCGCGATGCAGAGAACAGCCTCGGCTGGGCCGACGATATTGCCATAGTGCCGCCCGTCCCAATAACTGACGGGGCTTTGGAATATCCAAGTGCTGATTGGCCAGAAATGCGCACGTCCGTCATCGTGATGCAGCAGGAAATCTCCGACCAGGTGCATCATCGCAGCCCCACAAAGAGCCGTGGCCCAGCCGCTGCGCGCCATAAGCGCCAGCACAAGCCCGATCCCCCACAGCACCATGGAATTATCGATCCGGAAAATACTTTGCCACGCACTTGAAAAATACATCTGGCCGAATACCACCTCTGGCGGCGTGCCAAGCACGAACAAATGTGTCCCTGCCAGTAGGTAAAGCGACAGATCGGGGATCATTGCGCCCGCCAAGGCGGCAGCCGTCACCACGCGCGCATCCGCACGGCCAAAGACTGAAAGGCCGATAATCAAGTGGGCAGGCGTGTTCATGGTCTTCCCCCGCGCGACCTGCGCCCCTAGAAGACTAGGGCAAGGGGGACGCATGGCAAAGGCAATCATGATCCAAGGGGCCGGCTCGAATGTCGGCAAATCCATGCTGGTCGCAGGGCTGGCACGCGCAGCCGTGCGGCGCGGACTGTCCGTGGCCCCGTTCAAGCCACAGAACATGTCCAACAACGCCGCAGTCACCGCTGATGGCGGAGAGATTGGCCGCGCGCAGGCCCTGCAGGCACGTGCATGCGGCCTAGAGCCAATGGTCGATATGAACCCTGTATTGCTAAAACCGGAAACCGATGTGGGCGCGCAGGTGATCGTGCACGGCAAGCGGTTCGCGACCCTCAAGGCGCGCGATTACGGCAAGATGAAAGCGACGCTGATGCCGCATGTGCTCGACAGCTTTCACCGTCTGGCCGCGTCACATGATTTGATCATCATCGAAGGTGCGGGCAGCCCCGCCGAAGTGAACCTGCGGGATGGCGACATCGCCAACATGGGCTTTGCCGAGGCGGCAGATATTCCCGTGATCTTGATTGGTGATATCGACCGCGGTGGTGTCATCGCGCAGCTTGTCGGCACCGATGTGATCCTGCCACCCGCAGACCGCGCCCGTATCAAGGGCTTTGCGATCAACAAATTTCGCGGCGATCCGACATTGTTTGACGCCGGTATGGATATCATCACCGAGCGCACAGGCTGGCAGCCTTTGGGGATTTGTCCGTGGTTTGCGGATGCGTGGAAACTGCCTGCCGAAGATGTGATGGACGTCGCAAGCCGCATCGGTGGCCCTGTTAAAATCGCCGTGCCGCGCCTGAACCGGATTGCCAATTTCGACGATCTTGACCCCCTTGCGGCCATGCCAGAGGTGAGCGTTGAGATTGTCGATGCAGGTCGCCCCCTGCCTGCCGATGCTGACCTAATCCTGATTCCAGGATCGAAATCGACCATCGCCGATCTGGCACATTTTCGCGCGCAGGGCTGGGACATTGACCTGCACGCGCATATTCGACGCGGCGGGCACGTCTTGGGGATTTGCGGCGGCTATCAGATGCTTGGGCGCGAAATCATCGATGCTGACGGAATTGAGGGTGCCCCTGCCCGTGTGGCTGGCCTTGGTCACTTGGATATCGTCACGCAGATGAAGCCGCAAAAGCGGCTGGCCCTAACTAATGCTACATATCTGCCGACGGGTGATGCAGTCAGCGGCTACGAGATCCACATCGGCGAAACAACCGGCCCGGATCGGGCGCGCGCGTGGTTAGATGTCGCCGGGCGCGGTGAAGGCGCAGAAACGCCGGATGGCCGCGTGCGTGGTTGCTACCTGCACGGACTTTTTACATCGGACGCGTTTCGCACGGCCTATCTGGCGGGGTTGGGTACGCAGGTGCAAACCATCAGCTATGACGCAGGTGTTGAGGCCACGCTGGACGCGCTGGCCGATCATCTTGAATTGCATCTAGACGTAGCGGGACTGTTGGCGCTTGCGGGTCCGGTGCGCGGCTAGGGTGCGACGCTATTCGAAATCCTGCGACGACAGGATGCGGTGAATTTCACGGCGCACCAATTTGCGCACGTTGCGGGTGATCCGTTCGCCCATCGTGCCCTGAAGTTCTTGCCGCACAATGTCTGTCACCAGATCGCGCAGCATGTCTTCGTCCATCATACCTTCGTCATCAAGGTAGGCATTCAAGGCTTCGTCATCGCGATCCGTGGTATCAGCGGCGCGGTCTTCGGTTGCGTCGCGCTCAGGAGCAAGGTCAGTTTCTTCGCTATCAGAATCGGCTATTTCTTCCGCGTCATCGACGTGGTGTTGAAATGCAACCTCGGCTACGCTGGCATCATCATCGACATCATCAGCTGTATCATCTTGCAGTTCTTCGGCGTCCGTCGCTTCGGCCTGCACGCGTGCGACACGACGGGGCCAGACAACAGCGTCTATTTCTTCGCTTCCATGATCGGGCTCAAAATCACCGTCAGCCCCGACCGATGCTTCCAATTCAGCGATTGTGGCCTCAAGTGCCGAGCGATCAGGCGTCACGACAGTCTCGGCTGGGCCATCATCCACTTGGTCTGAACCTGCACCATCTGAATTTTTCACGTCAGATTTCGGCACAGTCCAAAGTAATTCGGGCGGTAAATCGGCCGCAACGCCGACGTCATCGCCATTCGCGTCGTCGGACTCAGCTACATCAGAAACATCGTCTGCGACGCTATCATGGGTCGACTGGGGCACTTCAGCTTCTTCGGCAACACGAAACGCCGGAGTCAAAACAAGCCGCTCGGATGACATGCCGTCAGATTCCGGAGCAACCGCCGCGCTTCCGCTCGCCTCGGCCATAGGCCCCGAATCGCGCGCGCGCGGCTTATCAACATCGATGATAAGCCTACGAATAGAGGACAAAACGTCCTCGATATCGACATTTTTGACGGGGTCGGACATTGTTAATCCTGCTTTAGCCTCGGGTGAACAATAGCGGCTTGCAGGCCTTCCTACAACCGATAGCAAGGATTTGAGTTATTCGCCAATTGCACGCAGAACACGATCAAGTGCGCGACCCTGCTCGGACAAGGCGGCAGGGGCATCGTCAACAAGGGAATAGTAGGCTGAAGGGTCATAGGTTTGCACCGCCAGACCAAGATGTTGCGCGTTCAGCAACCCCATCGCGGCCAAAACGGAGTAGCTCGCGACAACTTCGTCGGATTGGGCTGAAATCATGCTGGCCTGCGCATCAAGCAGTTCCTGTTCCGCATTCAGCACATCCAGCGTTGTGCGCGCGCCAAGGGTCGCTTCTTCGCGCACACCTTGAAATGCCACGCGGGCGGCGCGAATTTGGCGATCAAAAGCATCGCGACTTGCGCGGGCCACTGCCAAGAACGCATAGGCATTGCCAACCTGCTGTTCCAAACCTGCGCGGGTGATGTGCAAACCGGCCCGTTCTGCATCACGACGCGCCATCTGTTGGCGAATCTGGCTGGCGATAAGCCCACCGGCATAAATCGGGCCACCGATCGTCACGCTTATGGTTTCAGTGGCATTCCCGCCATCAGTCAGGCTCACGTTGCCGCCAAGGTTCACACTCGGACCCGTCGCAGCCTCGGCACGGCGGATGTTCAGTTCCGCTGCTGTAACACGGTGCTGCTGGCCCAACATGTCGGGGTGATTGCGCACGGCAAAGGCACGCGCGGCAGCCAGATCATGGGCCAAGGGCGCGGGCGATGCGGGGCTAAGGTTTCCGGGACGTCGCCCAACGACAGCGTTGAATTCTTCCGATGCCTGCGCAAGGCTCCCTTCTGCGGCTGACAAAAGACTGCGCGCGGCGGCCAGCCGTGCTTCGGCCAATGCGACATCTGTGCGCGTCACTTCGCCGACGTCAAACCGGTCTTGCGCTGCGCGAAATTCCTGTGTGATCACGCGTACATTGTTCTGGCGCAGGGCCAGAAATTCAACCGCGCTGCGCACATCTACATAGGCCTGGACCGTGCGCAAAAGCACCTGCTGCTCGACGCCAATCAAAGACTGACGGGTCGCAAGCACCAGTTCTTTTTGGGATTCGGTGGCAAAGCTGGATGCACCGCCATCATAAATCAGCAGATCAGCCGATATCTGCGCAGAAGCCGCCAGCGAATCTGCGCCTGCTGCGGGACTGCCTGAATACTGGGCCCCTGCGGACCAACTGATCACAGGGCGCAATGCTGCCAGCGATTGCGCAACATCCTCGTCTGCGGCGCGCAACAAGGCGCGGTTCTGGTTAAGGAGTCCGCTGTTTTCATAGGCGTCGGCCAAAGCATCGGAGAGGCTTTCGGCTGTCGCAATGACAGGCGCGGCAAAAAGCACCGCCACAAGTCCAATCGTCGAAATCGCCTTGCGCAAATCCATCGTCGCCATCCTCAAACCACGTATTGTCATTCAAAAGCGCAGCACCCGGCTACACCAAAACATCAAAGTGCAAATGCCGCCGCGTTTTCGAACCCAGCTGCCACTGGCGCACCTGCATTAAACGAAAAGCGCCACGTCACCGTCCCGTTTAACTTATGGCCAATGCGCACCACACCAAGGGCACCTTCGCAAAAAACAACGGCGATCCGGCCACCATCCTTGAGTTGATCAAGCAATGCAGCCGGCACCTGTTCAGCGCCGCCTTGCAGCAAAATAATATCGTAAGGCCCGCTATTCTTGGCCCCTTCGGCCAAGGGACCTTCGACAACAGCCGCATTGTCCACGCCATGGCTCGATAGGTTTTGCTGCGCTTCGCTCACGCGCGCGCTGTCATCCTCGACGGCAACAACGAAATCCGCCATCTGCGCCAGAACCGCTGTGGAATAGCCAAGCCCACAGCCCAGATCCAATACAACATCGGCGGGATCAATGGTTAGCGCATCCAACATTTTGGCAAAGGTGCGCGGCTCGAGCACGCTGCGACCACCGGAAAGCGTAATGTTTCCACCAACATAGGCCGATTCAGCCTTGTCCGCCGGAAGGTATTCTTCGCGTGGAACCGACAGCATCGCGTCAATGATCGGGAACTTTGTCACATCGGACGGTCGCACCTGCGTATCAACCATCATTGTGCGGCGGGTTGCATAGTCTGCCAAAGCTAAACTCTTTCGTTCAGAATCTGATGGTTCGTGATGCCATAATCCCCACGCGGGGGCAACGCCTGATCACCACTTGCACCCTCCGCAATGCTGGTATATCCGGCCCTTTCTTTGCGGCGAGTTGGCGGAGTGGTTACGCAGCGGATTGCAAATCCGTGTATGTGGGTTCGATTCCCACACTCGCCTCCAACATCTTGTATATTTTTAGCCTAAAAGCACCAAAATACACAATATGTAGCTTTTCCCATTTCGTACACAACTCGTACACAGTCCGCGCTCAGTTTTCGCTCTGAATTTGACAGCTTTCAAACTAGTGTATGTTGAACAGACACTTAGTGAAAACGGCTGGCAATGAGCTACGGCATACAGACAATAAATGTGCACAAGAAACTGAAGCTGGATAAGCGGCAGGGCAGCGAGAATTGGTATGCGCGGCTGACGCTGGACAACGGCAAACGCATAGTGCGCAGCACGAAGACTGACGACTTGGAAGAAGCGCGGGAACGCGCACTTGAGCTTATGTATGAAACCCGTGCGCGCATTAAAAACAAGCTCCCAGCGCAAACGCGCAAATTCAAGCACGTTGCAGAATTTGCGAT
>JBLHNX010000171.1:0-6140 GCA_047622125.1 Paracoccaceae bacterium
GGAAGAGCATCGAATTTGCGCAGGTAGTCGTGCAGTTCGTATTCGACCATCTTGATCGCATCGACACCATAGCGCCAATGCATCCGGTCGGCCTTGGTCATCGTTTTGGGTTCAACTTTGCGCATCGCACTCTCCTCGGTTCACCCGACAAACCTGCCCAAAATTGGTTAACGGCGCGCCATACCACCGCCCATACGGTTTCCATACGCTTTCCATACGGTTTCCATACGCCGCGTCAGCCTTGCAAAACCCGCCCCGCTCTGCCCTTCTGGACGCTAGGTAAAGGGGTCCATATGCACAACGTCGCCATCACCGGAACGGGGGTTTTCACGCCCGCGCAGACCATCACCAACGATGAATTGGTCGCCGCGTTCAACGCCCATGCGGACCTGTTTAACGCGCAAAATGCCGATGCGATCACGGCGGGAACTATCGACGCAAAGCCCCATTCCAGCAGCGAATTCATCGTCGCAGCCAGCGGGATCGAACAGCGCTATGTCATGGATAAGGCTGGTGTTTTAGACCCCGCCCGCATGTATCCGCGCCTTCCTGAACGCGCCGATGACGCCCCATCAATCATGGCCGAGATGGGTGTCGACGCCGCCCGCACGGCCCTGAACGGCAAAGACCCCGCAACCGTCGATCTGGTCCTGTGCGCCGCGTCAAACCACGAACGCGCCTACCCCGCGATTGCCGTCGAAATTCAACAGCTTCTGGGCACATCAGGGTTTGCCTTCGACATGAACGTCGCATGTTCCTCCGCCACCTTCGGCATCCAGACCGCCGCCGATATGATCCGCGCTGGCTCCATCAATTCCGCCCTCGTCGTCTGCCCCGAAATCTGCTCGGCGCACCTCGAATGGCGCGACCGCGATTGCCATTTCATCTTTGGCGACGTGGCCACGGCTGTCCTGCTGGAACGTGACGAAAACCTGCAAGCCCTCTATTTCAAAGTGAAATCTACCCGCTGCGCCACACAGTTTTCCAACAACATCCGTAACAACAACGGCTTTCTGCGCCGCACCCATGACCAGATGAACGACCGCCGCGATATGCAGTTCATGCAAAACGGCCGCAAGGTGTTCAAAGAAGTCCTACCACTGGTCAGCAAACATATCGCCGACCACATGGAGGCTGAAGGCGTGCAAGCCGCTGATCTAAAACGCCTTTGGCTGCACCAAGCCAACAAGACCATGAACGACTATATCGGGAAAAAGGTGCTGGGCCGCGACCCTGAACCGGGCGAACAACCAAATATCCTGCAAGACTACGCCAACACCAGTTCCGCGGGCAGCATCATCGCATTTTCCAAACATTCCGATGATTTGACGGCGGGCGATATGGGGCTGATCTGCAGCTTTGGCGCGGGCTATTCCGTTGGGTCCGTCATTGTTGAACGCGCCTGAAACCGGCCGTTAATCAATTTACGCCACACTGCCGGACATCGGGCTAACTGCTCACTCGCTTGTGCACCGCTTCCAATGTCTCGACCCGCTCTGAATAGCGATCCGTCAACTCAGAGCGGCCCCGCATCATCCATGTAAACCGCGCGAGTTCTTCCATCACGTCAACAATCCGGTTGTAAAGCGGCGAAGGTTTCATGCGCCCGCCTTCGAATTCTTTCCAGGCCATCGGCACTGATGACTGATTGGGAATCGTCACCATCCGCATCCAGCGCCCAAGGATTCGCATTTGGTTAACCGTGTTGAACGACTGCGAGCCACCCGACACCTGCATCACCGCGAGCGTCTTGCCCTGCGTGGCCCTGATCCCGCCGATCGGGGACAGTGGCAGCCAATCGATCTGGGTTTTCATGATACCAGACATCGCCCCGTGACGTTCGGGGCTCGACCAAACCATCCCCTCTGACCAAAGCGCAAGCTCGCGCAGTTCCGCGACTTTCGGGTGATTGGCGTCGCCGTCATCAGGTAACGGCAGGCCGGAAGGATGAAAGAAACGTGTCTCACAGCCCAGCGCAGCCAGCACCCGCGCGCCTTCCTCGGCGGCACGTCGCGAATAGCTTTCGTCGCGCAAAGACCCGTAAAGCAGCAAAATTCGAGGAGCGTGGCCAGGGTCACTTGGCGCGCGCAGCGCACTTGTGTCCAGCGGCTGCAGTGCCCCGGGAACAAGGTTCGGCATGTCGGAAATATCAATATCTGACAAGGTTTTAGGCGGACTCTTCTTCAAGATGCAGCTTCATCTCGATCAGCACTTTTTGCAATGCTGTGGTTTCTCGCAAAAGGCGCTTGGCCTCGTTGACTGTGATGATCCCGTCTGCGATCGACTGGTTATATTCACCCATAAGAATCGCAAAACGCTGGCTCAGCATGATAACATCCGAGTTGACGCCACCGCCTTCGGAATTGCGGACCGTGTCGTCATAGCTCATCGTGATACCGCGCATTTCAGCGAGGGCCGAGGTAACATGCGGAAAGGACGCAGCCGCCTCAAGAGCCGCAACAGCATCCACCGGCATGAAGCGATCGGCGTGCTCTGCGCTGTCGGAATAGTACCGACCCAAAGTTGCTTTGGACTTCCCCGTCAATTCACATGCGGGTTCAATCCCCACATCTTTCACGAGAGCCTCTGTGTGTTTCTTAAGGTAGCTTCCGAAACCAGCCATGCCCAACCCTTTAATAACCAAGCCCCAATCTAGGGGAAAGCGATACGTCTTTTCCCATTTTGGGTCGCACCACTCCCTGTCATTTATAGTCCTATCCCACGGTTGGGAAGAGTAAGAGTATCAGCGTCCCCAACGCTGAAGGGTCAGGTGGCTGCAACCCATCCTACCGGGCCCACGAAATGCTTGCATTTTCGTTGGCCCATGCAGCCCCTGACCCGTTGTTATGTCGAATTACTTCGTCAGTTAACGAGCGACCTCTCGGACGGCCTTGCAAGGGGTCGATCCGGCAGGCTATTTGAGGGGATGGCCAAGCTCTATTTTCACTATTCAACAATGAATGCCGGTAAATCGACTGTGCTGCTGCAAGCCTCGCATAACTACATCGAGCGCGGGATGCAGACCTATCTTTTGACCGCTCAATTCGACAATCGCGCCAGTGAGGGCAAGATAGCCAGCCGGATTGGTATCGGATCAGCGGCGGATACATTTGCGCCCGGCGAAGACCTGTTTGCCAAAGTGCAGACCCGTCTTGTTGCTGGTCCCTGCCAATGCATTTTTATCGACGAGGCCCAATTTCTGGATCCCGATCAGGTATGGCAATTGGCGCGCGCGGTCGATGATCTGGGTGTGCCGATCATGGCTTACGGGTTGCGCGTCGATTTCATGGGCGTACTTTTCCCCGGCTCCGCCGCGCTTCTCGCGCTTGCGGATGAAATGCGCGAGGTGCGCACGATTTGCCACTGCGGGAAAAAGGCGACGATGGTCGTGCGCAAAGATGATCAGGGCAATGTCCTGACGGGCGGCGATCAGGTGCAAATCGGCGGCAACGAAACCTATATCAGCCTGTGCCGCCGTCACTGGCGCGCGGCAATGGGCGATAACGGGACCACTGCCCGCTAGGCCCCATTCTTCTGTTCAAATACACTCCGGGGGAGGCCGTCAGGACGGGGGCAGCGCCCCCTCCTTCGCCGCTAATTCACCGCTTGCTGCGGTATTTCACCGCGAGACCACGCGATGATATTATCAAGCGCCATTTGCCCCATTGCTTGTCGTGTTTCGGCGGTCGCGGATCCCAGATGTGGCAGCAACACGCAGTTCTCCAAAGCACTTAGCCGCGCGGGCACGGCGGGTTCGTTCTCGTACACGTCCAACCCCGCGCCTGCGATTGCGCCGCGTTCCAGTGCGTCGATCAATGCGGCTTCGTCGACGACTTCACCGCGGCTGATGTTGACGAAAATCCCGTTCGGTTTCATCGCGGCGATCGCCGCTGCGTCAATAAGCTTGGTCGTTTCGGCCCCGCCCGGCGTTGTAACGACGACAAAATCTGCCGCCATCGCCTCGGCCAGTGTATCGACCTGCTGCGCGGGCATCTCAACCGATTTGGGCGAACGGTTAAAGAAAACCACGTCCATCCCGAAACCAAAATGACAGCGGTGCGCAACGGCCTGTCCGATCCGGCCCATCCCAATGATCCCGACTGTTTTGCCGGTCACATGAGTGCCAAGCAGATTCTTGGGGCCAAATCCGCCCCATTCGCCGGACCTTACCATCCGCTCCCCCTCGCCCGCGCGCCGCGCTGTTGCGAGGATTAGCGTTAACCCAATATCCGCCGTGGCATCCGTCAGGACGTCGGGCGTATTAGTAACGGTGACACCTGCAGTGCGGGCCGCAGCTGCGTCGATATGGTTATAGCCAACGCCAAAATTCCCCAACATCATGCACCGCAAGTCCCCATTGAAAACCTCTGCGCTGAAATCATCACCCAGTGTCGGCAGGATCGCATCGTAGTCACGCAGGGCTTGCGCCGCCGCCGCGCCGTCAAGCGCGCCGCCCGCATGGACCGTCACGTCAAACAATGCACGCGCCTGCGCGATGACAGGTGCCGCAATATCGCGCGTAATAAGGAGCGTCTTCAATGCATTCGCCCCCCGATTGGAACGTCTTGATCTGGGGTAAGTAGAACAATTTCGCCGTTTTCGTCAGGCAAGCCCAAGACCAGAACCTCGGACTTCATCGGCCCGATTTGACGCGGTGGAAAATTCACAACGGCCATGACCTGCTTTCCGATCAACGTCTCAGGCACGTAATGTGCGGTAATCTGAGCGCTCGATTTCTTGACGCCAAGATCGCCGCCAAAATCAACCCAAAGTTTGATCGCTGGCTTGCGCGCCTCAGGGAAAGGTTCCGCGCGCGTCACGACGCCGACGCGGATATCAACCTTGAGGAAATCATCAAAACTCAGCTCATCCATTCGCCAACTCCTTGCTGCGATCAGCGGCCGCTTTGACGGCGCGTTTCAGCAACGCCGGAAAGCCCGTTTCTTCATCCATCAATACCGCAAGCGCTGCCTGTGTCGTGCCATTGGGCGATGTCACATTGATACGCAACTGTGCGGGATCCTCATCCGCGTCCTCGGCCAATTGCCCCGCGCCGCCAACGGTGGCCTTTGCCAGCGCCAGTGCCAAATCGGCGGGCAAACCCTGCGCCACGCCGGCGCCAGCCAGTGTTTCGACTAGGTGAAAAACATAAGCCGGACCAGAGCCGGACACAGCGGTGACAGCATCCATCAGGCCTTCATCAGCAAGTCGCACGACCTGCCCCACCGCATTCAACAATCCGTCGGCCATATCAAGCTGGGCAGGACTAACGTGGGAGTTTCCAACAATGGCGGTGATGCCCCGCCCGATCGCGGCAGGTGTGTTTGGCATGGCCCGCACAATCGGGGTCTGCGCACCCAACGTGTCCTCAAAACCAGCAATCGTGATGCCCGCAGCAACCGAAACGAAAACGGTGCTGCCATTGCCAAGTGCTTGAAGCGACGGCAATGCGTCACCCATCATCTGCGGCTTTACGGCCACCAGAACGACCGCCGGATCATCGGGAAGGCCAGCGTTCAGATGCACACCTTGGGCTTGCAGCCAATCACTGGGATGTGGGTCAAGAACAAAGACCGACGTGGCGGGAAGACCACCCGCCAACCATCCGGCCAACATTGCCGACCCCATCTTGCCACAGCCCAGCAACACAAGCCCGCGGCGTTCAACTTCAGACATATCCACGCGAAATCCCCCTTTGATCAGGGGGACGTTACGAAGCTATTGGTGGGGGTTCAAGGGCGCGATGATCATAGCCCCGCGCGGCAAATCTTAGGCGCGCCCGTAAGCCTCGGCGATTGCAATTCCCAACGCCTCTGTCGGGGTGCGTTCGGCCCATGTGGCCAGTTGAAAGGCAGGGTAATATCGCTCGGCACTGAGGACGGCGGCGTTGATCATCGTATCGATCTGATCCGGCCCGGCAAACTGATCGCCCGCAAGAACAAGACCGTAGCGGTAAACCATCAGTTTTTGCTCGGCCCAATAGGTGAATGCACCAGCCCAGCAATTGTCGTTTACCTTGTTCAACAACTCGTAAAGTGCAGGCAAACGGTCCTCGGGGGGTTCCATCTCGAAAGTGCAGATCAGGCGCAGGGTTTCGTCATAGCCAGACCATGCCAGCGTGATCGAATAGGTCCGCCATT
>JBLHNX010000172.1:0-6116 GCA_047622125.1 Paracoccaceae bacterium
GGGTAAACGCCGATATTGGGGCTGATCGACGGAAGAAGTTGATCACCACCGATCACCAGATCATCATCAGCGCTCCAGAATGTCGCGTGTTCGGGGGCATGGCCGTTGCCCATGCGAATATCCCAATTGCGCCCGCCCATGGTGATGCTGCCACCCTCTTGCAGGCGGGTGAATCCCAGCGGCATGGGTGCGACGCAGTCTGCAAAATTGAAGGGTCGCTCGGCGATGCGCTTTGCCAGAATTTCGGCGTCCATGCCGGCGCGTCGGTAGAAATCAATTGTGCGGGCGGGATAGGCAGGCTGTTCGTCTAGCGTCAGCATCCGCGCCATAAGGTAGGCGGTGCGCGGCATAAGTAGTTCTGCGCCCTGATCTGCAAACCACCCTGCAAGCCCCACGTGATCGGGGTGATGGTGGGTAATGATGACGCGGGTGACGGGTTTACCAGCCATCGGCCCATCCAGCAGGGTCTGCCAAATCGCACGGCTGCGATTTGAAGCAAAACCTGTATCAATCACGGCCCATCCGTCGCCATCGTCCAACGCGTAGACGTTGACGTGATCCAATGCCATCGGCAGCGGCAAACGCATCCAAAGCACACCCTGGGCGACTTGGGTGGCTTGCCCTTCGGCGGGTGGGTCAGGCCAAGGGTATCTGATCACGCGACAAGATCGTCAGGTGTGACCGCAAGCAACCCATCCGCGCC
Organism: Paracoccaceae bacterium; assembly: GCA_047622125.1. Taxonomy (GTDB): domain Bacteria; phylum Pseudomonadota; class Alphaproteobacteria; order Rhodobacterales; family Rhodobacteraceae; genus SW4. The sequence continues at coordinate 704 of JBLHNX010000172.1, forward strand.
TTGGCGTACATGTGTCAGCAGGCCGATATGTTCGGGAAGGAGTCGCTGGATATAAAATGCTGCAAGGCGCGCGCGCGGCGCGTCGCCGGTCATGGCGGCGGTCAGATGGTAATGTCCGCCAAGTATGCGCGCGAAGGCGCGCAGATAGGGGACAGCGCCCGCAAACCGGTCGTTCAAATCGTCCTGCGATACCAGCCATTCCGTGGCTTCGCGCAGGGATTCAGCGGCTTGCCAAACTGCCTCTGCAAGGTCCGGGTGGGCCGTACGGGCCGCTTCCGATCCGGCTTCGATTTCATCAAGCAGGGCAAAGGCCGCTTCGCCACCATCCATCATCTTGCGCGCGACAAGGTCCATTGCCTGAATGCCGTTTGTGCCCTCGTAGATCGCGGTGACGCGCACATCGCGCGCATACTGCGCCGCACCCGTTTCTTCGATGAAACCCATGCCGCCATGCACCTGCACACCCGTTTCGGCCACGGAAATTCCGATGTCGGTGCCGAATGCCTTGGCGATCGGTGTCAAAAAGGCCGCGCGGGCATTCCAAACCGCATCGTCGGACAGATCAATTGCCACAGCGCAGGCCATCGCAATAGCGCGCGCGGCAAACGTATCAGCCTTCATCGTTGCCAACATCCGGCGCACGTCCGCGTGTTCAATGATCGTGCCGGTGCCGCCGGCGCGGCCCTGTTTGCGGTCTTGCGCATAGGTCAGCGCGTGTTGATAGGCCCCTTCGGCCACGCCGATGCCCTGCACGCCAACACCAAGGCGCGCGTTGTTCATCATCGTGAACATCGCCGCCATGCCACCGTTCTCCGGCCCCACCAGCCAGCCTTGCGCGCCGTCATATTCCATAACAGCCGTCGGCGATCCGTGCAGGCCAAGTTTGTGTTCAAGGCTGACCACGCGCAGCGAGTTGCGGGCGCCCAAATTACCATCCGCATCGGGGATGAATTTCGGGACCAAAAACAGGCTGATCCCCTTGGTGCCGGCCGCGCTGTCGGGCAGGCGGGCAAGAACAAGGTGGCAGACGTTTTCGGTAAAATCGTTATCGCCCCAGCTGATGTAAATCTTCTGGCCGCTGATGGCATAGCTTCCATCGCCATTTGGTTCAGCCTTGGAGCGCAATGCGCCCACATCGCTGCCCGCTTGTGGTTCAGTCAGATTCATCGTGCCGCACCATTCGCCACTGATGAGTTTGGGCAGATAAAGCGCTTTGATGTCGTCGCTCGCGTGATGTTCCAGCGCTTCGATTTGCCCCTGACACATCAGCGGGTTCAATTGCAGCGAAAGGCAGGCGCCCGACATCATGTCGTTCACGGCGGTGGTCAGGGTCATCGGCAGGCCCATCCCGCCGTTGTCAGGGTCGGCTGACATGCCGATCCAGCCACCTGCCGCAATGGCGTGATAGCCGTCGCCAAATCCCGGTGATGTGCGCACCGTGCCGTTTTCCAGTACTGCGGGGTGCAGGTCGCCGTTGCGTTGCAATGGCGCAAGGATTTCATCACACATCTTGGCTGCTTCGGTGAGAATCGCATCGACCATGTCGGGGGTCGCTTCGCCAAATCGGTCCGTCGCGGCCACGGCATCAAAGCCGACCACATGGTCCATCAGGAACCGCAGGTCTTTGATTGGGGATTGATACGCCATGGAAATCTCCGACACTTTGGCGCGGCTTGGAATCCCGAACGGGCACCGCTATGAGGTTTGCAATAAGCCGCAAACCTATCGCAGCCCGACAGCCCCGCAACTTGAACGCAGCGTCATGACCCAAATTGAAACAAACACTCTGGCATCTGATCGCGATGGCATCGCCCGCGCGGCCAATGTTTTGCGCGCGGGTGGGTTGGTCGCGTTTCCAACAGAAACGGTTTATGGGTTGGGTGCAGATGCGCGCAATGATCTGGCTGTCGCTGCGATATTTGCAGCCAAAGGGCGACCGTCGTTTAATCCACTAATTGTGCATGTGGCTGATTTGGACATGGCCGAAGCGCTGTGTGATTTTTCACCCGAGGCGCGGGCCTTGGCGCAGGCTTTTTGGCCCGGCGCTTTGACGCTGGTGCTGCCTTTGCGCGCTGATTCCGGCATTGCGCCGCTTGTGACCGCGGGGCTCGACACGCTGGCCGTACGCGTGCCAGATCATCGCGTCGCCCAAGCGCTTTTGCGGGACTTTGACGGCCCTATTGCCGCGCCCTCGGCCAATCCATCGGGGCGGATCAGCCCGACTGAAGCCGCACATGTGATTGCCGGTCTGAACGGGCGCATTGACGCGGTCGTTGATGGCGGGGCCTGCGGCGTTGGTGTCGAATCGACGATTGTCGGTTGTGATGGCGCCCCGACGCTGTTGCGCGCTGGCGGTGTCCCGCGTGAAGCGATTGCGGCTTGTCTGGGTGGCGTGCTGATTGACGGCCCCGAGGGTGGAACGCTGACGGCTCCCGGTCAAATGGTGTCGCATTATGCGCCGCAAGGGTCCGTGCGTTTGAACGCGACAAATGTTGAACAGGGCGAGGTCTTGCTTGGCTTCGGGCATGTTGATGCTGACCTAAACTTGTCGCCCAGCGGCGATCTTGTCGAAGCAGCCACGAATCTGTTTGCGATGTTGCATCAGCTTGATGCGATGGGGGCCGTGCGGATCGCGGTATCGCCCGTTCCTGATCACGGTTTGGGCGCGGCAATAAATGACCGGTTGCGTCGCGCTGCTGCGCCGCGCGATTAGGCGCGCCCAGCCTTGGCAGACAATAGCAGCGGGTCAATTCCCAACACTTTTAGCGCGGCCCGCCATTTGTGTTCATTCGCGCGTCCAAACAGAATGTCGGCGGGCGCATGGGCGGTCAGCCAACCGTTCTGGGCAATCTCATCTTCAAGCTGTCCAGGTCCCCAGCCGGAATAACCAAGTGCCAGCATTGATCGTGCAGGGCCTTTACCTGCGGCGATGTCCTCAAGGATGTCTTGCGTGGCTATCATGCTGATATCGTCGTCCACGGCCAAAGTGCCAGCGCCGGATTGATATTCACTCGAATGCAGCACAAAGCCGCGTCCGTTTTCGACGGGTCCGCCAAAATGCACGCGAATACCGTCGCCACCTTCACCTGTTGGAATTGAAAGCTGTTTCAGAAGGTCGCCAAAGCGCAGGTCAGGGGCGGGCTTGTTGACGATCAGCCCCATCGCTCCATCGTCGCCGTGGGCGCAAACATAGATCACGCTATGGGCGAAGCGCGGATCGCCCATGCCGGGCATCGCGATCAAAAGTTGTCCTACAAGGGTATCACTGACGGGTTCCATACGGCCTAAGATGTGGTGCAGTGCGACCACGCGCAAGGGGTGTGTGACAGCATTCTCGCCCAAATGTGACTTCCCATTGCATCGTTCATGCATAACTAAGGCGCAATGAAACGAATTGCCCTGACCCTTGCCGCGCTTGTCGCACTTTCTGTACCGGCTGCGGCCGATCCGATGGATGGCGTTGCCGCCTTTGACATCCTGCCCGGATGGCGCACGGATCGCGGCACGCATATGGTGGCGGTTCGCATTTCCCTTGCGCCAGGTTGGAAGACATATTGGCGCGCACCCGGTGACGCAGGTATTCCGCCGCAGTTTCAGTGGGACGGATCGCAAAACATCAACGCCGCGCAGTTCCATTGGCCGATCCCCGAAGTGATGAACCAGAACGGTATGCGCAGTATCGGCTATCATGGTGATGTGATTATTCCGATCGAATTGTCCGTGCGTGACGCGAGCGAACCCGTGCGAATGAGTGGCGCGGTTCAGATCGGCGTCTGCGAGCAAATTTGCGTGCCGATGTCGTTTGAATTTGACGCGATCTTGCCTGCAAGTGGCAGCCGCGATGTTGCAATTATAACCGCCCTCGCTGACCGCCCGCAAACACAGGCCGAGGCGGGCGTGGGCAATGTAACCTGCGCCATTTCACCAACGGAAGACGGCTTGCAGATTACCACCCGTGTTCCTACATCGCGCGCTGCCGACGCTGTGGTTATCGAGGCCGGCAATGACGCGGTTTGGGTGTCCGAGCCAAGCATGGACCGGGCCGGCGGCATCATCGTTTCGCGCGCCGAGATGATCCATATGGACGGCGGTGCCTTTGCGCTTGATCGCTCAGCCGTGCGGATCACGTTGTTGTCGCAAGGCAGCGCCGTTGATATTCGCGGGTGCGTAGCGGGTAGCTAGGCTGTCCGGCGCAACGTAAGGGTCAGTGCGACCGTTGCGAAATAGACCAGCACCAGCCAAACGGCGAGGCCAAGTGCGAACATCCCAAACGCCATGGCCATCCCCCCATTCAGCATCGGTAGTACCGCTGCGAGGGCCGCAATCGGCGCTCCTGTGATGATCACTGGCGCCAACAACACAGCAAACAGACCAAGCGCACCAAACGCCGCGATTCCGGCTGGTAGCCGCGTGGCCAGTTCACGGCTGCGCAGCGCGCGACCCGCGGCACGAACCTGTTTGCTCACGTCTTGTTGCATCGCCATGAGCGACGGCACTACCAGCAGCACGATGACCATCCCAAAGCCAAGGCCGTAGACCAAGGTGATGACCGTTGGTTTAAGGAATTCTGCCTGACTGGACCCCTCGTAAAGAAGTGGTGCGAGGCCCAGCACCGTGGTTAGCGTAGTCAGCAACACGGGGCGCAAACGATCGCAAGTCCCGTCGATGATCGCCGGAATAAGCCCGCGCGTTTTGGCGTAGTTGTCTATCGTCGTGACCAGAACGATCGAGTCATTGATGATGATACCCGTCATCCCGATCATGCCCACGATGGTAAACATGCTCATCGGAATGCCCCAAAGGTTATGTCCGTAAATCGTGCCAATCAGGCCAAAGGGGATAATTGCCATTACAACAAGCGGGCGCGTCCAGCTTGAAAAAACCCACGCAAGGGTCAGAAATATGCCCGTCAGCACAAAGATAAGACCCGTGCGCGCATCGCTCAGGAACTCGTTCTCCTGCTCGGTTAACCCCGACAGGTTTGAGCTGACGCCAAAATTCTGTTCGATCTGCGGCAAGATGTCGGTGTTGATCAGGGTCGTGATTTCGCTGGCGCGGTCGGCGTCATCATCGGTCAGATCACCTGTCACAGAAATCAGCATGATGCCGTTTTCGCGCCGCACTGTGGAAAATCCCGTGCGCCGGTCAACTGAAACGATATCGGCAAGCGGCACATAATCGCCAGCAGCAGTGCGCAACTGCGTCCGCTCAAGGAAGTCAGCGGTCAACTCTCCTGCGGGCAATTCAACGCGGATCGTCGCGCTGCGTGGGCCATCAGGGTAGGTCGCGGCTTCGATGCCGTTCAGCCGGTCACGCAGGACGCGGCCCAAATCATCAATCGTAAAGCCAAGTGCTTGGCCCTGCGGTGTCAGATCCAAGATCAGTTCTTCTTTGTCGTAGGCCAGCGTGTCCT
>JBLHNX010000173.1:0-6079 GCA_047622125.1 Paracoccaceae bacterium
GTCGTCCTGAGCATTGCCGACCCGTAAGCCCGCCACATCGGTGATCAGATTTGTTGGCCCTGCGCGCATGTCAAAGACGCGGCTTTGGCGCGGCGGTGGCGGCATCGCCGGTGTTGGGTGTGCCTTTGGGTTCGATCAGCAACACCGCGGCCTCAACGCTTAATGCGCGCGGGCGGTGTTCAATGCCTGCCGGGACGACGAACAGATCACCCACGTCAAGTTCAAGCGTCTGATCGGGCAGGTCAATCGCAACACGGCCCTGAACAACAAGAAAGAAATCATCGGTATCAGGGTGGCTATGCCAGTGGAATTCGCCGGAAAACTTGGCCAGCATTACGTCATTGCCGTTGTAGTCGGCGACGATACGCGGGCTCCAGTGGTCGTCGAATTGGGTCAGTTTGTCGGTCAGGGTGACTTTGTCCATGGAACCTCAGGATGAAATGGTGAACGCGCCAAGATAGCGCAATGTGGGCGTATCATTGAGCGTGTAGGGCAAGCCACCGAAAGCGGCCTCCGAGATCATGACAAGGGTATTGTCCTCGCCACGCCGGTCGTTCATTGCGTCGATTTCGTTCGAGGGTAGGATTAAACGCACAGCGTTTTGCGCCCGCCCTCCAAAAGCGACCTCGACGAAATTCGTATCGACATAGGCATCCTCCAGATCGCGGGTCAGCGGTTCGGGGTGGTTATCGTCAGGTGTGTCATAGCAATACGACATCGCTGTTTCTTCTGATGGGAAATGCCCGCTGAAAAGGTGCAAGCGATCGCTGCCGGCCTGCGGTGGCGGCGCTGTTGCAGGGCCCGCGGGCCACAGCAACGACAGGATTTTGCGCAATACCCCCATGCTAGACCTTGATCACATAATCTTTGCGGGTTGTCTCGATCACCTCCCAGACGCCGGAAAACCCCGGGCGGATCACAATGCTGTCGCCTGTGCGCAAAATATGGCGTTCGCCGGTGGTGTCGTCGGTCAGAACCGAATGGCCTGACAGGATGTGGCAGTATTCCCATTCGGCATAGGCGACGCGCCACGCGCCCGGAGTGCTTTGCCAGATGCCGCACGACAGCCCGTCGCGGTCCTCTAGGTTCCAAGTCGTAAATTGCGGATCGCCCGATACCAGCCGGTCGGGTGCGGGTTTGTCATGTTCGGCGGGGGCGGCGTCGGGGGTGAGGTGGGCAAAATGTGTCATGTGGGTCTCCGTTGGAGCAGCCTAATGCGCTAGTCGTGATATTCACAAGATGGATTGACACGAATCTGTTGTTCAGGGCAAAGCTGGCTCATGCGCGGAGCGATGGCGTCGCCCCCAAGTCAGCGCAAATCGTCCTGAACGCCCGGACCTTCTTTGGGAAAAGGAGGTACCTTATGGACCGTCCCGAGTTTTACCGCTTTCATAACGGCGAAAAGGCCGTGCAGGCTTTTGAGGCCGCTGAATTTGACACCCGTCTTGCGGGTCTGCGCAAGATCATGGCGGAGGCCGGAGTGGAGGCCTGTGTTTTCACATCCATGCATTCAATCGCCTATTATTCCGGCTTTTTGTATTGTTCGTTTGGCCGCCCCTACGGGTTGGTTGTCACGGCCACGCAGGACGTGACCATCAGCGCGGGCATTGATGCCGGCCAACCGTGGCGCCGCAGTCATGGCGACAACATCACCTATACCGATTGGACCCGCGACAATTACTGGCGCGCGATTCTAAACGTAGCAGGCGAAGGTCGCGTCATCGGCTATGAGGGGGACCACCTGACCTTGCTGCAAAAGGGCAAGCTGGATGCGTTCCTGAAACCATCGCAGTCGGTCGATATCGCCCCCGCAACTATGCGTCAGCGGATGCATAAATCCCCCGCTGAAATCGCCCTGATCCGTCACGGCGCGAATGTGGCCGATGTTGGCGGTTATGCGATCCGCGATGCCGTCAAGGTTGGCGCGCGCGAGATTGATGTAACAATGGCCGGACGTGACGCGATGGAAATGGAAATCGCCAAGCGCTTTCCCGATGCCGAATATCGCGACACTTGGGTCTGGTTCCAGTCTGGCGTGAACACTGACGGGGCGCATAACCCTGTGACGGGCCGCGCGCTGGAAACCGGTGATATCCTGAGCCTCAACACCTTTCCGATGATCAGCGCCTATTACACCGCACTTGAACGCACGATGTTCGTGAAAGAAGTTGACCCGGCCAGCCTGAAAATCTGGGAGGCCAACGTCGCCGCCCATGAATATGGCATGTCACTGCTCGTGCCCGGAGCAAGCTGTTCGGATATCACGCACAAGATCAACGGCTTCCTTGAAGAACGCCAACTGCTGCAATACCGCACGTTTGGCTATGGTCACTCATTCGGAGTGCTGAGCCACTTCTATGGCCGCGAGGCGGGACTGGAACTGCGCGAGGATATCGACACGGTGCTTGAACCCGGCATGGTGATTTCCATGGAGCCGATGCTGACCATCGCCGAAGGCAACCCCGGCGCGGGCGGTTATCGTGAACATGATATTCTGGTGATTACCGAAGACGGCAACGATAATATCACGGGCTACCCCTACGGTCCCGAATTTAACGTCGTTGGCTAAGAACAGGCGGGCGGCCTGGAATAACTCTGTGCCGCCCGTGACACCTATGCCACGCGAAACGCTCACTTTCTCGCGTGGTGGCTTTCCCCCACGACAATCTGCGTGTTAGGTCGTGTTGAACAGTTTACTTAGGCGGACAGCATATGCCCTTCACGACCCCCGATCGTCGCAAATTTCTCGCCCTGTCGGGCGCTGTCGCACTTGGGGCATGTACGCCCGCACTGACCGAGGAAGAAGTGCAGGTTGTGAGCGACCTAGAACGGTTCGGGTTTACCCCCGTCGAAGGTTACGGATTGATTGAAGACGGTGAATATACCCTGCCGCCAATCCCAACCAGCTTTCTGGAATATCCAAACCGTCGCCAGCTGGTTTTCTATGATGGCACCCAGCCTGCGGGCACGATCGAAATCGACCCGTTTGCCAAGTTTCTTTACTGGATCTTGGAAGATGGCACCGCGTGGCGCTATCCGATTGCCGTTGGCCGTGCGGGCCGCTCTTTGCGCCGTCCCACCACGATCCGCCGCAAGGTTGAATGGCCGGGTTGGACACCAACCGCGAATATGCTGCGTTCCCAGCCCGAGGTTTACGGCGCGTTTCGCGGCGGTGTGCCCGGTGGTTTGGCCAGCCCCTTGGGTGCGCGCGCGCTTTATTTGTATCAGGGCGGGCGCGACACATACTATCGTATCCATGGCACGAACGATCTTGGTTCGATCGGCAATTCCGGATCTGCTGGCTGTATCCGTCTGTTTAATCACGACATTATTGATCTGTTCGAGCGTGTTCCCAGCGGAACTGACGTAGAAATCCGCTCTAAATCAGAATCCGAACGTATCCTTGGGCCAGAACTGTCTAATCGCGGCGTCGAATTACCCGCCAACATTGTGTCGCCAGAAACGATCTATGGCGCGACAGATGTCGACGTAACCGCTGATGGCGAGAGCGAAACCGACGCCTAAGCAAGCATGAACGGATGAAAGAAGGGCGAAACACGTTTTTCGCTCTACTGCAGCCGTGTAAACTGTCATAAGTTTCCCCATATTGAACACAGGCGATTATCAATGAGGGACCAAGCATGGCCAATTTCGACGCGCAGATCCGTGAATCTCAGGAACAGGTTTCCGAGGCACAAAGCAAGATTGCCGAACTGACCAGCCGGATCGAAACCGCGCGCCAGAAGATGGCAGATGGCACCGATATCGCCGTAGATATCGAGAACGCCTCGCTTGAGGACGTGCATGTGCACACCGAAGCGATGAACGCCAATATCGCCGAACTGATCATGGGTCTGGATGACGTAACTGCTGGATTCTCCAAAGATTTCGACGAGATGCGGACGAAAACCGGATGGGAAACTTTTGTCGGGGTCTTCTCCAAGGGCAAATCGGAATCCCTGCGTCAGGAACGGATGCGTACCGCGTCTGTGGATGACAAGCTGCAGGACCTGATCAGCAAATCTGATATCATTACACAGCTGCTTGAAGGCCAACTGGCAGTACTGAACGAACAGAAAACCAAAGTGGAAACCAACCTGACGGGCACCTTGGAGGAACGCGAAGTGACCGTGTCCGACCTTGAGGGCGTGAAGGCGGAAATTTCCGGCATGGACCCCACCATTATTACGCTGGAAAATAAAATTTCCGTAGAACAAGACGCGGCGAAGCGCACGGCGCTGGAAACCCAACTGGCCGCTGCGAACACGCGCTATAACGAGCTTGTGCAGCAAGAACAGGTCAAGCTGGCGAAATCGCAGACGCTGGAACGCTATATCGAAAAGGGCAAAACCTGGATCGATTCCCTGCAAAATCAGGCGGCGACGCAGATGGTTCTGATCAACAAATTGCAAACGGACACGAAACAGCGGGTCGTTCTCTATGATGCTCTGACCAAGTCGCTGAAGACAGCGCAGCAGCAGGACGTGGCCCACCAGATCAACGAAATCGGCGTGAAAACCGACCAAGAGGCGCAGACGGCCATGGCCGCGATCGGGTCAGCCACCAACGCCCGCATGGCCGAAATGATGGAAGCCCACGAGGACCATATGGTGTTCGCGCGCGAAGTGCTGGAGCAAAAAGCGAGGGCCGATGAACGGTTCATGCGCCGGTTCGAAAAGATCGTCGAGAAGCACGACAGCAACCAGTACGGGGCGTGAGTCCTAAAGGCCGCAAGAACGCTATCATCATTAGTGGCATCTTTGTTCTGATGATGTTTGCGGGGAGATTTGTCCCTGCTGGGTCTATGGCGGGGGCAGAGACGGCGGCGTCATGGCTTGGCCTTGTTTTCTGGGGGCTCGCGGCCGTTCTGTTTACCTATTCTATCTGGGAGATTTTGCGCGATTGGCTTGGCAAGGATGACTGACACCCCCCTCGACCATTTTCAGCTGGAAGATACCCGCGTCACGCGGCGCTATTTTGGCAAGTTTGAAAAGATCACCGGCCATCTGGGCCGTGTTGCCGCCGCGATGGAGGCCGAGCGCCGCCTGACCCGCGCCGAGGTCGAGGTCATGGCGCGCTATCTGGTTGGTCTGACGCTGACGTTTCGCGCGCTGGCGCATAAATACCATTTCAGCGGCCGTTTCGCCCATGCGGGAAAGCTGACGTTTGACCGCGTCGAGAGCGGCTTTCCGGTCTTTGCCGAACTGCTGACGATGGCCAATGACGCGCTTCAGGCCGAACGCCACCTGCGCGAAATGCGCAGCGTTGAAGCCCTCAAGGATGAGATGATCCGTGCGATCCTGCATGATCTCGAGATTCCGACCAAGCTGCAGTATGCCCTGTCCCAACGGCTGTATTATCAAGAATTGCGCCGCGGCGGGCTGTTCTGGGCGCAGAACGATCCTGTGGCTGTCTGGCAAGGCAACCCGTCGGAAATGCGCCGGAATTTCCTGATCCACTGGGCCGTTTACGACAGCCAGAACAACCTGCCAACGATCTATCTGATGGAGGTCGAGGACACCGGTAAAGTCGGCCTGCCCAAAGACGAACGCCGCTGGCCCGAGGCCCAAGCGCATCTGATGGCGCAAAGTATTGCTGGGCTGAAACTGCTGACCATCGCGCGCGGGTTCGATCAGGATTTCGACGATCTGCACCCCAAACGCCTGCGCCGCTTTCACATCGGCCCGATGTACAGCCACGCCTTTACCAAACAGGCGGGGCCGCTGCGCGAAGTGCTGGAAGCCGCCCGCGCGCCAGTGGGCGAGGACTGGGCGCTGGTCTGGACTGAGGAAGAACTGACCTCCGCTGACACCGTGCGCGAGAAATCGGGATGGTTCGGATCCGTGGAACGTCAGGTGTTCGCGCTGGACCCCTTTGCGGGGCAGGGCGGCGAAACCGGCGCGACCCGCATGGAGCGCAGCATCATCCTGCCGCAACGCCCCTATCAGGCACTAGAAGAACGCAATCCGCCGGGGTTCAAAGACGTGCGTAAATTTGTTGTCAGCCCGAACGGGCGCGTGTTGAGTTATCGGTGAGGGTGGATTTTGGATATTTTTAGCAAGATGAGATTGGGTGTCGT
>JBLHNX010000174.1:0-6061 GCA_047622125.1 Paracoccaceae bacterium
CCAAAGCGCCGGCAAAATGCTGGGTCAGCTTGTGGTTCTGGGGGCTAGAAGAGCGCCCGAAATGATCAAACGACAGGCGGAACCCTTGCGCGATCTCGGCCTGAACGGCCCACATATCGGCGCAATAATCGGCCACGGGTTTGCCGGCCTTTGCGGCGGCCAATTCGGCGGGGGTGCCGTGTTCGTCAGTGGCACACAAAAACAGAACTTCATTGCCGCGCGCGCGCAGATATCGGGCATAAAGATCGGCGGGCAACTGGCTGCCGATCAGGTTTCCAAGGTGCTTGATCCCGTTGATATAGGGGATCGCTGAGGTAATAAGATGTCGTGCCATGGGTCTGCCTTTTCGTGCGGTCATGGCCCGTCTAGTGCGATTGCTGCCAAAGGGCTAGGGGCCCGGTGTGATCGGCCCCCTGATTATTATTGAGCTGTGTAGCCGCCATCGACCAGATGGTAGCTGCCGATGATGATTCAACTGATGCTGCGAGGGTATCTTAGCTATGCGCAAAATACCTTGACCGGGGTTAAGACTTGTCGCGACTGCGTCGCAGTAAACGCCCAATCGTGAAGGATGTACGCGGCGCATAGACATAGGGCGTGCGGTCGGTGGGCACATTGCGGACCCTCATGCGGGCAAGACCAAAGATCACAAGCGCGATATGACCGACCGAGATAAAGGCGAATAGCGCCGCGGGTCCATAGGCCGTGATCAGCGCCGAGGTGAGCCAAGGTGCTGCAATGGCACCGACAGCGTAAAAGAACATTAGCGCGGCTGACAGTTCGACCCGTTCTTCGCTGCTCGCGAAGTCATGAGCATGTGCTGCGGAAATCGAATATATTGGAAAGCTGGTAAGGCCGAAAAAGGCGGCGGCAAGCATGATGCCGGCTGTGCCCAATGACGCTGTCGCGACCGTAATCGCACAAGCCACAACCGCAGCAACGGACATCGCGATCAGCACCCAGCGGCGATCATATTTATCGGCCAGCCAGCCCGTGGGATACTGCGCAAGCGCGCCGCCCGCGACAAAAGCCGCAAGGAAATAGCCGATCTGGCTGGCCTGCAAGCCAACTTCTTGGCCATAGATCGGGCCGACCATGCGAAAAGATGCGCTCGACATGGCGGCGACGATCACACCCACCACCGCCAGTGGTGACATGCGCCATGCCAACATCGGACGCAGGCGCGGGGCCTTTGGCGTTTCGGGTTGGGATGCTTTGGTGAGCGTCAACGGCAGGATCGCGGCGCAGCAGAGGATCGTCAGGATGTTGTAGGCCAGATAGACCTCAAGATCGGCAAGCGCGCCAATCATGAACTGCGCCATGAATGACGCGCCCATATCGACAATGCGGTAGCTTCCCATTGCCCGTCCGCGGGTTTCATTTGTCACTTTGGCCTGCAGCCATGCCTCGATCACGGTGTAGCAGCCTGCGACGCAGATGCCTGACGCAATGCGCATGATCGCCCAAGCCGTCGGGTCAATGATGATCACATGTGCGGCCATACCAATCGCACCCATCGCCGTGAACGTCGCAAATGCGCGAGAATGGCCGACGCTGCCCATTAGGCGTGGGGCCCACCAGCAACCGATGAAAAAGCCAAAGAAATGCGCCGAACCGAGAAAACCCACCTCGGCGCGGGTAAAGTCGTAAGACAGCCCCGTGAGTGCGTCGAGCGGGCCAACACCGCCCGACGAAAGCTGCAACAGGGCGACGGACAAGAACAGCGAGGCAAAGGAGATCATCATGCGCATGCGGGCACCTTGGCCTGCGGCTCCGTGCGCAGCTAGGGCTTATTCGACATCGCGTGTCGCTTTGGGTTGTTCTTGCTGGCGGGCTGGCTAATGTCCGCCAATATGATTTGGAAAGGCCTGATATGAAACAGATACCACTTGGCAGTAGCGACATCATGGTCAGTGATTGGTGTCTTGGGACGATGACCTTTGGCACGCATACATCCGTGGCCGATAGTGGTCGCCAGATTGATATGTGTCTGGATGCAGGGATCAACTTTCTTGATACGGCGGAAATGTATCCGGTGAACCCTGTCGCGGCTGAAACGGTTGGCCAATCCGAAGAAGCAATCGGCGCGTGGGTCGCGGCAAGCGGGCGGCGTGACGCGGTGGTGATTGCCACCAAAGTGTCGGGCGAAAACGGTGGATTTGTGCGCGGCGGAGCGGGCTTTGACGGCGATAATATCGCGCAGGCGGTAGACGACAGTCTGCGGCGTTTGAACACCGATGTGATTGATTTGTATCAGTTGCATTGGCCTGATCGCGGGTCATATATGTTCCGCCAAAACTGGACTTATGACCCGTCAGGACAGGACCGCACGGCAACGCTGGATCATATGGACAGCGTGCTGGGCGCGATGCAAGCGCAGGTCGATGCCGGCAAGGTGCGCGCGTTCGGTCTGTCCAACGAAAGCGCTTGGGGCACGACCCGCTGGATAGATCGTGCCGCAGCCGTCGGTGGCCCGCGCGTGGTGTCTGTGCAAAACGAATATTCGCTTCTGTGTCGGTTGTTTGACACCGACATGGCCGAAGTGGCGGTGAACGAGGACGTGACTTTGCTGTCGTTTTCACCCCTCGCTGCAGGGCTGTTGACTGGCAAGTATCAAGGCGGACAGGTGCCCAAGAGCAGCCGGATGCAGTTTTCCCCCGAAATGGGCGGGCGCAAATCGGCGCGTGTTTTTGATGCGGTTGATGCATATTTGCAGATTGCGCACGGTCATGGGCTGGACCCCGTGCATATGGCATTGGCTTGGCAAAGAAGCCGTCCATTTCCGGTAAGCGCGATCTTTGGCGCCACCACGGTGGCACAGCTAGAGCATCTGCTGGCCGGGCGCGACCTAGAGTTGGATGACGCGGTCCTAAAGGCACTGGACGCTGTCCATTACGCCCATCCGATGCCCTACTAGCGGGATCGTTTTTTGATAGCTGCGCCTCCGGCGGGAGTTTCAAGAACAGAAGAACTTGGGGTTGCGTGCGTGGTGGGAATCGCGGACGGTCATTTGGAACGAGTAATGGAGGGCTGACATGCCGCTAGAGATGAACCGCGAGGTGTTTATCACCGCCGCTGTGACCGGATCAGGATCGACCCAAGATCGCAGCCCTCATGTGCCCCGATCACCCGAACAGATCGCCGCCAGTGCGATTGATGCGGCCAAAGCGGGTGCCGCCGTCGTGCATTGCCATGTGCGCGACCCCGAAAGCGGTGTGCCGTCACGCCGGTTGGACCTTTATCGCGAGTTGACAGATCGCATTCGCGCGGCTGACGTCGATGTGGTTTTGAACCTGACTGCAGGGATGGGTGGCGACATGATTTTTGGCGGTGTAGAAACGCCGCTGCCAACGATTGCCGGCACCGATATGATTGGTGCGACTGAACGGGTCGCCCATATTGCGCAGTGTCTGCCCGAGATTTGCACCCTTGATTGTGGCACGATGAATTTTGCCGAGGCCGATTATGTCATGACCAACACGCCGGGCATGTTGGTGGCTATGGGCACCATGATGACCAAGCTGGGCGTAAAGCCCGAAATCGAGGCCTTTGATACCGGCCATCTTTGGTATGCCAAGCAGTTGGTAAAAGACGGCGTACTGGAACCGGGCGCGCTGGTGCAACTGTGTATGGGCGTTCCGTGGGGCGCGCCTGACGATCTCAATACCTTTATGGCGATGGTAAATAATGTGCCCGACGACTGGACGTTTTCCGCATTTGGTCTGGGCCGCGCGCAGATGCCTTATGTGGCGGCCTCGGTGCTGGCGGGGGGCAACGTGCGCGTTGGGCTTGAGGACAATCTGATGCTGGATCGCGGCGTCATGGCGACCAACGCGCAGCTGGTAGAGCGCGCGGCCAGTATCGTTGAAAACCTTGGCGCGCGGGTGATTGGTCCAGAAGACGTGCGCAAGAAACTGGGGTTGATCAAGCGCGCGCCGGTCGCCGGTTGAAGCGTTTTGCGGCGCTGATGGTTTTGCTGGCCGCGTGTCAGGCCGAAGACCCATCTGTTCAGCTTGGCGGCATGTCTTCGGTCGAGGAGATGGCCTGTCTGGGGCAGGGTGGCGCGATAGGTATGGGCGGGTTGGCCGATGTTGCGCATTGTGTGCTGCCGATGGTGGATGCCGGGCAAAGTTGCACCACGGGAGCAAGCTGCGATGGCGGGCTATGCCTTGTGCAGGGCAGCAGCGACACAACTGGCCAATGCGTGCCGCGCAGCCCGTTCTTTGGCTGCCACGACGTTTTGGAAAACGGCAGTGTGGCGACCCTATGTTTGGATTGATCGCGCGGATTTGCACGATGTGCACGCTTGGACTGGCGGCGGGTTGCGTCATGACCGGTCCGTCGCGTGATGCATCATATCGCGACCAAAGCGCGCTGATTGCCAGTCAGGTTGATGTGAGCGCGCAAGATCTGGATGGCACTTGGCATGTGCGCCAACAGATCACCGGTGCATGGCCGCGCGGAGCCGGAACTGTGCAGATTTCCGCTGATGGTGGCGCCCTGATTCTGAGCGAGGTTGCGACGGCCTGCAATGCTGACAACCTGTGCGAACCGGCGACGTTTGTGACCCGCTATGAGCCAACCCGTCACGGGCGGTTTCGCAAGGTTATGCAGGGGGATGCGCGGTCCGAGCTTAATGGGCCGGACGCGCTTTGGGTGCTGTGGATGGACTATGATCGCCGCACGTTTGTCGCAGGCGATCCATCGGGGAGCTATGCTACGATCTTTGATCACCAGCCGACGGGCGGGGCAGATCGTATCGTGGCAGCGCGGGACATTCTGGTTTGGTTTGGATATGATATATCCCGACTCGAGGAGAGACGCTGATGAAGAAAATGATTCTTGCCGCGGTGCTGCTTTTGGCTGCTTGTGAAAACATGCCAGCGGGTGCGGGATTTGGTGGCGGGTCAACTGGCGGCGGCGGTATCCGTGAATACCTCGTGCTTGGCTCGTCGATGAGCTTTGAAGAGTGTCGCGCCCGCGGTGGTATTATTATTCGTGACGACGGCAGCCCGATGATCGCCTGTGATCCGCGTGTCACGCGCCAACCGGTGCCTGCAAATGAATTCGACCACCCTGGATCGCCCGTGCCGCAAGCGGCTGCGACGACCGAGGGTTAATCAATCACAATCAGGGGCTATGGCTCCGACGTTTCTAGGGGGAACGGACATGGGTAACACGGCAGCCATAATTGGCGGCGGGGTCATCGGCGGTGGCTGGGCTGCGCGGTTCTTGCTTGCGGGATGGGATGTGCGGGTGTTTGACCCCGACCCAGATGCGCAGCGCAAGATTGGCGAAGTTCTGGAAAACGCGCGCCGGTCTTTGCCGGGGTTGTCGGACGTGGCCTTGCCTGATGAAGGCACGCTCTCGTTTCACGATGCCATGTCGGATGCCGTTTCAGGGGCCGTTTGGATTCAAGAAAGCGTGCCTGAACGGTTGGAGCTAAAGCAAAAGGTCTATCAGACCTTGCAGGAACACTGCGCGGCGGATGCGGTGATCGGGTCATCCACCTCCGGATTCAAGCCATCCCAATTGCAGGGCTGCGCGACGCGCCCCGAACAGATCGTAGTCTGCCATCCGTTTAATCCGGTTTACCTGTTGCCGCTAATCGAACTGGTCACCACGGACGCGAACGGCAATGACTTGCCCGACCGCGCCGAAAATATCCTGCGCGAGATCGGCATGTTTCCTTTGCGCCTTACCAAAGAAATCGACGCGCATATTGCCGACCGCTTCCTCGAAGCCGTCTGGCGCGAGGCGCTTTGGATGATCAAGGACGGCATTGCGACGACCTCCGAGATCGACGAGGCCATTCGCATGGGGTTCGGGTTGCGCTGGGCGCAGATGGGGTTGTTCGAAACCTACCGGATTGCGGGTGGCGAAGCGGGGATGCGGCATTTCATCGAACAATTTGGCCCCTGCCTGTCGTGGCCCTGGACCAAATTGATGGACGTGCCGGAGCTGACTGAAGAATTGATCGACGCGATTGCAGATCAGTCGGATGCGCAATCGGGGATGCACACGATCCGCGAGTTGGAACGCATTCGCGACAACAATCTGG
>JBLHNX010000175.1:0-6029 GCA_047622125.1 Paracoccaceae bacterium
TCGATCATCGCGCGGGCCGCATCGGTCGCCAAAGGGCGCGGTAGTTTTTTCTGAAACTTGGGTGATCGTGTGGACAGCACGGCGGTGGGTTCAAACCCCTCGCGTTCGGCCAGCCAGCGATAGAATGTTTTCACCGCCGAGAGCGACCGCGCAAGCGACCGCGCCGCCACACCGCGCCCGCGTTCATGGGCCATCCACGCGCGCATATCCGCGACAGTGATCGCTGAAATCGGCCCGAGCCCTTGCTGTTCGCCATAGTGCTGCGTCATGAAGGAAAGAAACCCGAGCAGGTCGGTCTGATAGGCCGTCAGCGTATTATCGGCGGCACCGTTCAGCGCCTTCTGGTGATCCAGCCAGCCGCGCAGGGCATCCGACAGGGCGGGGGAAATCAACGGCCTATGACAGCCAGCGCCGCATGGCACGTTCAAAGACGCCGCCAAAGAAGGTCAGCAGATCGGTGCCTTGCTGCGGGGTAAACTGATGTGGGTCTTCGGACCCCATGATCAACATGCCGGGCAGGCGACCATCGCCAAGGTCCAGCTTGATGCAGGCCTCCGAGCGGATGTAGTCGGATTTGTCGCCATAGATGTTGTGATCTTCGGGCTGCACCTGACGCAATGTGACCTGACGCACTGGCATATTGCGGCCCAGCGTCAGATAATCATCCACGAACCCCGGTTCGGCAACGTTCAGCACATTGCCAAGCCGCGCAACGGCGGGATCATCGGTATTGGTCACGGACTCAAGCACAAGGCGTATGCAATCGACCCGCAGGACTTCTGCCACATCGGTGCCAAGATCACGCAAAAAGCTTTCGAACTTGGTCGCGTCCATCATCCGCAGCACAGCGCGATGGATCTGGTTGGTGCCCGCAAGGTTTTCATAGGCAGCGGCGATCACGCTGCGATGCGTGTCTTCCAACCGGTCAAGGCGTGCTTCAAGCCGTTCCATCGCGATACCGCGCAGATCGACGATATTGCCGCCCAGCGATTTCTCGTTCGCGGCAACAAGCGCGCGCATGATATCCTGATCCTCGAGAAGGGACTCGGGGTCTGAAATAATCTTTGAACGAAGATCGTCCATTAGGGGAGAACTGCTCATGCTCGGCTCGTTTGTTGATTGATCAGGGGTTTAGCAGAGCAATGGGGCACACGGCTAGGATTATTTGCGCACGAGGCGGGCTGTTGCTTGGATGCAATGGCGCGCGGTGGTCTGTCAGACGTCCATCGGGATGTGCGTGGCCCAAGCATAGGGAAAGATATCGGCCTCTTTTAGCCCTGTCGCGGCCATTTCCGCGCGATCATCAAGACTAGCGGGTTCAAACCAACGGTCCGCTACCCAAAAATACGCAGCCTGCGGATTATCGCCGATAGCGGCGTCAAATGACATGACAGCAGGCACTTGGGTGCCATTGGCCAGCGTCACTTTGACCGCGAGCCATACAACGCCCATGTCCGGGGTTATGCGGTCGGGGTTGCGGACGGCAAAACTGCCATCCGCCTTGGCAAAAAGCGCGAAATCTGGCGCGCCGCGCAACAGGTTAAGATGCTTGGCAAACGCGTTCATCGTGGGGCTTTACAGAATCTTGATGCCGGCTTTTTTGATATCGGCCATGAAGCCTGCCAGACCATTGTCGGTCAGGACGTGGTTGGCCATCGCTTTGATCACGTTTGGCGGTGCGGTGGCCACATCTGCGCCGATTTTGGCACATTCTGACATGTGGTTGGCGTTGCGGATAGACGCCGCAAGGATCTGAGTCGCAAAGCCGTAGTTGTCATAAATCGTGCGGATGTCTTCGATCAGCTCAAGCCCATCAATGTTAATATCATCCAGACGGCCAATGAACGGGCTGATGAATGTGGCACCTGCCTTTGCGGCAAGCAGTGCCTGATTGGCGCTGAAACACAGCGTCACGTTGACCATGTTTCCTTCATCTGACAGCACTTTACAGGCTTTCAGACCATCCCAAGTCAGCGGCACTTTGACGGCGATGTTATCAGCGATTTTGACCAGCTTGCGGCCCTCGGCGATCATTTCGTCCGCGGTGAGCGACACAACTTCGGCCGACACAGGGCCGTCAACGATGTCACAGATTTCCTTGGTGACCTCCAGAATGTTGAGGCCTGATTTGGCGATAATGGAAGGGTTGGTTGTCACCCCGTCCACCATGCCAAGGTCGTTCAACTCTGTGATCGCGGCGATGTCGGCGGTATCTACGAAAAACTTCATGGCTCTCTCCTCTGGAGGGTGGCGTTTGCTGATGCAGCGTTTAACCTATGGCGGGCGTGGCTGGAACCCCTTCAGGAGATGTGTGATGGAAATTCAGGTTTGGTTGGCCTTTGTCGCCGCATCGGTGGTGTTGTTAATGATTCCCGGTCCGACGATTGTACTGGTGCTGACCTATGCGTTGACCCAAGGGCGGCGCGTGGCCGTGGCCTCGGCTGCGGGGGTGGCAACGGGTGATCTGATCGCGATGACGGCGTCGTTGTTAGGATTGGGCGCGCTGGTGCTGGCATCTGCAACGGTATTCACCGCGCTAAAGTGGGTCGGGGCGGCTTATCTGGTGTGGATGGGCATCGGCATGATCCGCTCGGCTGGGGGGCAGACGCTGGGCCGTTTGGATAATGTGCCAGAACTGACGCCGCGCCGCGTGTTTGGCAATGCGGCTGTCGTCACGGCGCTGAACCCGAAATCAATCGTGTTTTTCATCGCCTTTGTGCCGCAGTTTCTGGCTGTTGATCGCCCGCTTGCGCCGCAATTTGCCGTGCTGATCGCAACCTTTGTCACGCTCGCCGCGATGAACGCGCTGGCCTATGCGCTGCTCGCCGATCGTATGCGCGCCACGATCCGTCGGCCCGCCGTTCTGGGATGGATGACGCGTGCAGGGGGCGGCGTTCTGATTGCGATGGGCGTGTTAACGGCGACCCTGCGCAAGGCGGCCTAGCGCGTGACAGAGTTCTTTCACGAAGGTGATCTGGTTGGCGTGCTGACAGCACAGCCATTGGACCGCATCCTTGATTACAAAGCGCCCGAAGGCGGCTGCATGTTGGGCGCTTTCGTCGAGGTGCCGCTGGGCCCGCGCAAAGTGTTGGGCGTAGTCTGGGGGCCGGGCAAAGGCGACTTTGATTATGCCAAAGTGCGCAGTGTCATTCGCGTGCTGGATGTCGCCCCGATGCGCGCTGAAATGCGCGACTTCCTGACCCGCGCTGCCGAATATACCCTGACACCTATGTCGGCGATGCTGCGCCTTGCGACCCGCGCGCCGGGCCTTGGCGACGCGCCGTCGATGCGCAAGGTTTTTCGCCTTGGCACCGGCGCACCGGATCGGATGACCGATGCGCGCACCAAGGTTTTGGATGTGCTGCGCGATTATGGCGGGTTGTCGTTTACCTTGGGCGAATTGGCCGAGATGGCGGGGGTCACGTCATCTGTGATCAAGGGCTTGGTAAAACACGGCGCGGTCAGCGAAGAAGACGCGCCGCGCGACACGCCTTACCCGACGCTAGACCCCGACTATGGTGGCAAGGAATTGACGGCAGATCAGGCCGAAGGGGCTGAGGTTTTGAAACGCGCCGTGGCGGCCGGCACCTATGGCACGACCTTGCTGAAGGGCGTCACAGGGTCGGGCAAGACCGAGGTTTATCTTGAAGCCGTCGCCGAATGCTTGCGCCAAGGGCGGCAAGCGCTGGTGCTGTTGCCTGAAATCGCGCTGACGTCCGAATTTATCACGCGGGTCGAGGCGCGCTTTGGCTTCAATCCCGCCGAATGGCACTCTGGCGTGACAATGACCGAACGGCGCCGTTGCTGGCGCATGGTCGGGCAGGGGGCGGCGGGGCTGGTCGTTGGCGCGCGGTCTGCGTTGTTTTTGCCATACCGCGATCTGGGGTTGATCGTCGTCGATGAAGAACACGACACGTCCTATAAACAAGAGGACGGCGTGCTCTATAACGCCCGCGACATGACCGTGCTGCGCGCCTCGATCAACAACGCGCAGGTGGTGCTGGCCAGCGCCACACCGAGCCTTGAAAGCTGGGCGAATGTCGAGGCTGGCAAGTATACGAAGCTGGAATTGACCTCGCGGTTCGGCCCCGCGGTGATGCCGAAAATGGGCGCGATTGACATGCGGGTCGAGGATTTACCGGGCGGGCGCTGGGTTTCGCCCACGCTTCAAGCGGCGATCAGGTCGCGGCTGGAAAAGGGCGAACAATCGCTGCTGTTCCTGAACCGCCGCGGCTATGCACCGGTCACGATTTGCCGTGCCTGCGGGCACCAGATTGCCTGCGATCACTGTGATGCGCGGATGGTCGAACACCGGTTTCTGAAACGCCTGATGTGCCACCAATGTGGCGAAACCAAACCGATGCCAACGGTCTGCCCCAATTGCGAGGCCGAGGATCGTTTGTCGCCTGTCGGGCCGGGGGTGGAACGCATGGCCGAGGAGGCGATTGCGCTGTTTCCTGACGCGCGGATTGCAGTTCTTAGTTCGGATCACTTCGGATCGGCCCGCGCGCTGAAAGAACACATCGCTGCAATTACGCGCGGCGACGCGGATATCATTATCGGCACGCAACTCGTCGCCAAGGGCCATAACTTTCCGCTGTTGACGTTGGTTGGCGTGATTGATGCCGATCTTGGTTTGCAAGGGTCTGATCTGCGCGCCGCTGAACGCACGTTTCAATTGATGCGACAGGTCGCGGGACGTGCTGGGCGGGCCGAAGCGCCGGGCGAGGCATTGATGCAAACCTTCCAGCCCGAACACCCCGTTATTCGCGCAATTCTGGGCGGCGACGAGGAGGCATTCTGGACCGCCGAAGCCGCCGAGCGTAAAGCCGCGGGCGTGCCGCCCTATGGCCGCATGGCAGGGATCGTTCTCAGCAGCCCGAACGTGCAGGAGGTATTCGACCTTGGCGCAGAAATGGCCCGTAACGATGCGCCGCTGCGCCGAATTGGTGCGCAAGTGTTCGGGCCGGCCCCGGCACCTATTGCACGCATCAGGGGGCGGCATCGCGTGCGATTGCTGGTCAAGGCCGACAAAGGTGCGCCGCTGCAGGCTGCGTTAACCGCATGGGTGGCGCAGTTCAAACTGCCCAGCACGCTGCGCATGGCGATAGATATTGACCCGCAGAGTTTTTACTAAAGCAGGTCGTCTGTCCGGTGCCCTGTTCGCAATAAGTCAGCGATCAATGGCTAAGACTGTACATGGCGAATTTGCACGTTGGGCAGGCCAATCGTCTGAACCCCGAAATCGTGGCAAATGCGGCCGAAACCCTCTGTCTCTATCAGGTTGTCGTAGGGGATTTCGGGGAACCGGATGCCGCCTTGGTAAACCGATGAATGCACCAAGAGCATTGTTCCACCGACCGACGTAAGCGGCACACGATCCACGAACCGAAAAACCTGCATATGCTTGCGCGGGTGATGGTTCTTTGGCGGCATATAAAGACCGCGCAGCACGTGTTTGTAATACTTATGGTCGCGTTGTTCGCCGGTATCGTTGAATGTGTTCAGATCGTAACTTGGACCGTCCCATTCGCGCACGCACTCTGGTGTGACAACTTTTGCGCGCTCGGCCAGCAGTCGCTTTAGGATACCGGGTGCAAAGTCGCAGATATCAACATCAATCCAAAACGCCCAATCATCTGTTCCCGCCAGTCCGACATCAACAAGGTGATTTCTGACCCTTGCCAGCGCCGCGCGACGTTTCAGTTGCAGCGCCGGAAACCAACGATCTTCGCGCGGAATTTTGTTGTCAGTCGCCAAGTGGGTCACGGTTATGTCGCGAAACTTATCTTTGTTTTGAAGGACCAATGCATCAAGCTTTGCAGCGGTTCCATCAACGCTGTCGCCCTCGCAAAACACGACACGCAGTTTGTCTTTGGGGTAATCTAGGGCGACAAGCTGCTCAAAAAAGCGGTCCAGAAACGGTGCGGCATCCCGCACAGGAACGAGGACCGTTACGTTCTGGTCGTCGGGTGAAATTGGTCGATGAAGCCGCGTTTTATTGATTTGTTTGGCAATGTCATCACGCG